>WLKK01000066.1 GCA_009701305.1 Actinomycetota bacterium
CCGCACAAATTCGCGAAATTGAAAATCGCCCAGTTTTTTGGTGGGGCGATCTGAACCCTGAAATTGTTTTGCTCACCCACCTAGACACAGTTTGGCCGATCGACTCATTTGCACCTATTTGGGAAATCAAAGATAACCGAATCACCGGTCCTGGTGTTTTTGATATGAAAGCCGGATTTATTCAAGCACTTTATGCACTTCGCGGGGTTAGTGGATCCGTTGCTCTCATTGCAACTACTGATGAAGAAAGTGGATCTCATTCATCCAAAAAACTAATTGAAGATTTATCACGCAATGCCCGAGCTGTTTTAGTTTTTGAGGCATCTGTAGATGGTGCGGTAAAGATCGGAAGAAAAGGTAGTGCTGATTTCAAAGTTACAGTTACTGGGAAGGCTGCCCATGCTGGATTAGAACCAGAAAAAGGTATTAACGCTAGTACTGAACTTTCACAATTAGTTTTACAAATTGCCAAGTTGGAAAATCCAGAATTTGGAACAACTGTTGTCCCAACCACTATGACATCGGGAAGTACCACTAATACTGTCCCAGCATTGGCATCTGTAGATATTGATGTACGTTCATATAAAGCCGTTGAGTTAAATCGGATTTCTGCAGCGCTAAAAGCTTTAGTTCCACAAAATCTAGAAGCTAAAATCACTGTCACTGGACAAATTAATCGTCCGCCACTTGAGTTAACTTCAACTCAATCGCTATTTGAGCGAGCCAAAGAAGTTAATGCCGGTTTAGGAAGACCTCCTTTAGTTGGCGTTTCTGTTGGTGGAGTTAGTGATGGAAATTTTGCTGCCGCTGTAGGAGCCCCGACACTTGATGGATTAGGTGCGATTGGCGGTGGAGCCCATGCTCAAGGAGAATGGGTTAAGGCAGATTCCATTGATTCGCAAATTACATTTATAAATGCATTAATTACTGATCTTATTGAGAGGCCTTAATAATGAGCGAAGGTCCACTAATTGTTCAGAGCGATAAAACTCTCCTGCTTGAAATAGACCATGTGTTAGCTGATGAATGCCGAAAAGCTATTGCTCCGTTTGCTGAATTAGAAAGATCTCCAGAACATATCCACACATATAGATTGACTAATCTAGGACTTTGGAATGCACGCGCTGCAGGTCATGATGCAGAAGCGGTAATTGATATTTTATTGCGTTATTCAAGGTATTCAGTTCCACATGCATTGCTGGTTGATATTGCGGAAACTATGGATCGCTACGGAAGACTTCGCCTTGAAGCCCATCCTGTACACGGATTAATTCTGACCTCTACTGATGCTGCAGTCTTAGAAGAAGTACTACGTGCAAAAAAAATAGCTCCCATGTTCGGTCCACGAATTGATCCTGAAACAGTTGTAGTTTTTGCAAGTGAACGTGGACGTCTAAAGCAAAGTTTGTTACGTCTTGGTTGGCCGGCTGAAGATATGGCTGGATATGTAGATGGTGAAGCACATCCAATCTCACTTGTAGAAAAAGATTGGAAGTTGCGCACTTACCAAAAAATGGCAGCTGAAGGTTTTTGGCATGGAGGTTCAGGTGTAATCGTTTTGCCTTGTGGTGCCGGAAAAACCATGGTGGGTGCTGCGGCGATGGCACTAGCCAAAGCAACAACTTTAATTTTGGTAACAAATACAGTCGCCGCAAGACAATGGCGGAATGAGTTGCTGCTTAAAACCTCGCTAACTGAGGATGAAATTGGCGAATACTCAGGAACTAAAAAAGAAATCAAACCAGTCACAATCGCCACTTATCAAGTGCTGACAACTAAAAAAGGTGGGGTGTACGCGCATTTAGATCTATTTGATTCACATGACTGGGGATTAATTATTTATGATGAGGTTCATTTACTTCCTGCGCCAGTCTTTAGATTTACAGCAGATATCCAATCTCGCCGGCGACTTGGCTTAACAGCAACGCTTGTTCGTGAAGATGGAATGGAGGGTGAAGTTTTTTCACTCATTGGTCCAAAACGATACGACGTTCCATGGAAAGAAATTGAGGCTCAAGGTTATATTGCCCCTGCTGAATGTATTGAAGTTCGCGTTAATTTAACTGATGCGGAAAGACTTCTTTATGCAACTTCAGAACCAGAACATCGTTACCGAACATGCGCAACAACGTTAACCAAAACTAATGTTGCGAAATTTATCGCTGAGAAGCATCAAGGTGAGCAGGTTTTAGTAATCGGACAGTATCTTGACCAACTTGCGATACTTGGCGAGACTCTGGGTGTGCCAGTAATAACTGGAGATACCCCCATAAAAGAGCGCGAATCGCTATTCCAACTATTTAGGGACGGGGAAGTTAAAACTTTGGTTGTTTCCAAAGTCGCAAATTTCTCAATTGATTTACCTGAAGCCACTATTGCAATTCAAGTATCGGGAGCCTTTGGATCACGTCAAGAAGAGGCGCAAAGATTAGGCAGAATTTTGCGACCAAAATCAGATGGTCGGGGAGCACGTTTTTACACTTTAGTTGCTCGGGACACTATCGATCAAGATTTCGCACAGAACAGGCAAAGATTTTTGACTGAACAAGGTTATGCATATCAAATTGTTGATGCAGATGACATTCTCTCCGGTGACAATAAATTAGGAAGCTAATAAATTAAGAAATTAACGCTTTCCTAAATCTTATTTCATTAAGTTTAAAAAAATCGTGATTTTCACCATTAATTAAAATTACTGGAACTTGTTCTCCATATTTTTCTTCTAGCTCTATATTTTTATCAATATAAATTATTTCAATCGTGAATGATAACTCTTGTTGAATTAGGACAACTTCATCTTTCATGACATCACAAAGATGACACCCATGTCGAGAATAAATAGTAACTTTAGCTGTCATTTGCTAGAAATTATCCGATCAAGCAATTCCTGCAAAACAAAAGTCAATTCAGTTTTTGCCTTAGTTGAGTTTTCTTCAAAATCTTTAAGAAACTTCTCAATAGCTCCTTCTGAAATCGGACCAATTAATGGACCATACTTATGAGCAAAATTTTGTTGGACGAAATCACCAAGTGCACGAGCCAAATCGCTACGCAGATCAGATAGCTCAGGTTGCTTACTCTGATTTTTTTGCTCTTTGGCCGCCCGTTTAATTCCTACGCTAGCCAATTCTTCCGAATTCACTTCAAGCTCCTCTTGAGTCCAATAAAACTGCTACGGTTTTTCCATGAAGCAGGCCAAATCTATAACTGTAATTGTAGGGCTGCTCACGACCTTGCTGCTACCGCTGGCCCCTACCGCTTCGGCTTTAACAATCGAATCAATAATTGCACCGTTGCAAGTCACATATGCCGGTGCTACCACAAAGTTAACTTCAACTTACATTCCTTTTAGTGATCCAAATTTAGATCCTAAATCCAAATTCGAAGTTAATTTTCTTACCGAATCCAGAACGCCTTGGCCAGAGCCAGCTAAAAAGGCATTTTTACGCGCAGCTCAAATCTGGTCATACCTTTTTGAATCCAATGTCACTATTACTGTCGATGCTTACTGGTCACCACTTGATCGAGGAATTCTTGGAAATGCCAGACCTGGTGGTCCCAAAGGTGGCGGATATTTTAAGGATTTCCCTGGTGCCCCTGAAAAAAATCTTTGGTACCCAGCCGCACTTGTCAATTCATTGGCTAGTGATAAAAAAGATCAAGATGAATTAAATGCCGAGATAACTGCCCGCTTCAACTCAAACCCTGCTAACGTAAATTGGTATTTCGGTACCGATGGAAAAGATGCTGTAGGGCAATTTGATTTCTTAAGTGCTGTACTTCACGAATTAGGACATGGACTTGGCATTATCTCTACTGAAACCTTTAATGATCGTTTTGGTACTTTTGCAAATGACTCACCAAGTATTTTCGCAGGATTTGTTGCAAATGATGCAGGGCGCAGATTATCTGATCTTGCAGCCACGCTTCCTGAATTCGGTACATATGTAACATCGCCGCTCTATTGGGTTGGCTCACAAGGAATATTGGCTAATAACGGTACTAAGCCAAAACTTTACGCACCTGCTCAATACAAAACTGGCTCTTCAGTAAGCCACTTGGATGATGAATTGTTTCCGAAAAGTGCAATTAATGGGTTAATGAGTTCCACTATAGATATGCAACAAGCAATCCATGACCCAGGACCAGTGATAATTGCAATGCTAAAAGATATGCGTGGGAAAACTCCGGTAACTCGCATTAGCGAGATTCGTAATCTGCACACGATTGCTGGAAATAAGGCAATTACTTTATCTTTTGATCCCCCTGAAGAATCAATCAGGCAAGATATTACTTCCTACCAAATAAAAGTTTATCCCGGAAACCAAATAATTACTGTTACTAAATCGCCAGTAACGATTCCAAAGCTATCTCCCGGATTGCCCTATTACTTTAGCGTTACTGCGATTTCAAATGGCTTCCAAAGTAAAGAAGTTACCTCATCGGTTGTTGTTCCTGAGGACACTTGGGTCAAGAAAGTAATTGATTCAAATTCAGATGCTCGATTTACGGCTAGTACAATTTACTCAGGCAAGCAAACTTTAATTTACACTGATTCAAAAAGTGGTTATTTGATAATGAATCAATTTGATGGAAAGGTTTGGAAGCGAAAAATTGTAGATGGTGATTCTACTAAATTGGGAAAGCGCAATAATAATCTAAATGGGCGCCTTTCTGTCTGCCTAACAAATCCAGGAAAGAAAGAGAAGTTACATATTTTCTATACAGATACGGTTGAAAAGGATCTATTACATGCAACTTTTGATGGGAAAAAATGGAGTTATGAAACCGTTGACGGAGATGGAGCTGCAATCCAAGATTATCGTGAAACTATTCGGACTAAAACTGCAAGTAATGTAAATGTGTCAAATGCTTGCGTGGCAACTACTCAAGGATTACAAGTATTTTATCGAGATGACTCACAAGGAATCTTGCTTGGTGCCACATTACTTAAAACTGGTTGGAGTTATGAAATAGTAGATGGCGATAAATTAACTGGTGGTCGAAGTGAAGGTGATATTGCTTTCCATCTTGCCGCAGTATCTACCGGAAAGAAAATTCATTTACTTTATGACTCGGTTCTAGCTTCCCCGGAGAAGAAACCCATTCAAGGCGATATTCGCTATGCAACCAGAAGTAGTGTTTCCCCACTTGACTGGCAATACACAACGGTCGAAGCGGGCAAACGTGAGATACCTGTCGCCGGTTTTGATTTAGGGCTTACCGTAAATGGTTCGGAAATTCGTGCCATTTGGTATGCCTCTTCTGCCGCAACTATTTCAAAAGCTGATCGCATTCACTGGACTGATTTAACTGCTCCAGGAATTATTTCGGAATTTGTTCCGACATCAAGCCCGGTTTCGCCAATTTCACTCACAGCAAGCACTGCAATTTACGGGTGTGAAGATCGACTTTGTTCCTTAGATTTGATCACTAAAAAAAGCACTCTTGCAAATGACACTGCTATAGATAAGAGCATGTCAGCATCTTGGATTAAAATTAAAAGCAGAGATTACGCCTTTGTAAATATTGAGGGTAAGGCGACTTTAATTACTAAGCCCTTAAGTTAGTTAAAGTAGCAGATTGACTTAAATAATTTAATTATTTAGCGTTACGTCTCTGAATTCTGGTGCGCTTTAGCAACTTCTTATGTTTTTTCTTAGCCATTCTTTTGCGACGCTTCTTGATTACTGAACCCATGTATCACTCCTTTAGAAACTTTTTGCGACGCCCGATTGAAGAATTTTAATTAGGGTCAGAGATTACCCTGTTAGGAGAAGAGCGCTAAATTGTGGATATTTAGCCCTAAAACCCTAAAATGGGAGCTGGGTCAAGGCAAATGTGCCGTCAGCGGCACGAGTTGCCACACAGGTGCCCAAGCCAGATTGAGATCGTAAGCCAAGGATTTCGGCACTCAATGGGATGCGACCACCGAATGTGGGATCACCTTTTTTATCAAATTGATACACAACTACATCCCCCGCTTTGGCTTTCAAGAGTGCGTTGGTTTGTGTGGTTAGCACAGCAACCGCTGATGAAGTGTTTATCGCTGCAGTTGCTCCTGCATACCGCTTACTCCATAGCACTGAACCAGTGCTTGAGAATTGGGAAATTACCGCCTCGGTTAAATTCTTAGTCACTGAGGTTCCCCCGACGGTTAGATTTCCCGCAGCACTTCTCCAAGCACGTGTTGCACCTACGCCATTACTTCTGACACTTTTTAATATCTTTCCATCGGTCGGTGAAACATTAAGAATGATTCCATCTACTTTCCCAATTACCGGTTTTTTCGCAAGTACTTCTGAACTGTGGCCAACTAAAGTTAGAGTTTTATCTTTATTTAAGAGTCCAGAAGCTAAAGTCGTGGCAGATTTTCCAAAGTAAAATTTTGTTCCAAATTCACCTGCACTCGTAAGTGATTGCAGGAATGAACGTTCACCACCAGTCTTAGTGATTTCAATTCCAATCAAATATACGACCGTGCCGCCTGAGATAATTGCAGTTACATATCCAAAATTATTTAACGCAATTGCAAACCTATTTAGTAGCACTCCATTTTTATCTATTTGTGTAACAGTTACAAATTTTAAATCTTTTCGAATCGGTTTGACTATTTGTGCAGTGACCGTATCGGGATTCAAAGTTTGCACTGTTGGAGTTTGATTACTTTGAATTGGTTGCGGTTCAGCAGAGGCAGATGAACTATCCGGAGAGATTAAAGTAGTTGGATTTTCGGCACTTTGGGCCAATCCCGCGATCCAAATCTGCTCTTTTGAATCCACAGCGATTGCTGTTGCGACATCATCTTCCGATGTTCCAACTCGAAGTGACCAAACATTTCCTCCTGAAGAATCAAAAGCAGTAACCCATGAATCAATCCCACCTATAGGACCTAAAGGAGTAGTGCCAAGAAAATCTCCAACAACATTGCCTGCAACTATCCAATTCTTTTTGGTAGAAGTTATTCCAATAATTTCGTCATTTTGATTGCCAGAAATTGTCGTACTAAAAAATGGGGGCACCACTTTTGGTGAAAAAGATGCCGCATAAGCGTTTGGAGTAAATAAGAGTGAAAAACTTACTGCAATAAAAAGTGTTCGCCTCAGCTTTGCTCACCCCTGAGCTAATTCGCGCGAACGATCACGCGCTGCCAAAAGTGCGGCACTAAATATCTCATGAATTCCGCGCTCATTTAAAGTTTTAAGTGCAGCAGCAGTTGTTCCATTTGGACTTGTAACATTTTCGCGCAAGGTTGTTGGTGTTTTCCCTGAATCTCGCAACATCGTTGCAGCACCGTAAATAGTCTGGATACTTAATTGATGTGCATCCTCAGGTGTCAGGCCTAACTCAATTCCAGCTGCAACCATTGCTTCGATTATTAGAAAAAAGTAAGCCGGTCCTGATCCACTTAGTGCAGTAACTGCATCTTGCAAATACTCTTCAACGCGAATCACTTTGCCTGTGCCATTCAATAGTTTTTCGGCGAGCGCTAAATCTTGTTCACTGCAATGAGTGCCCCTAGAAATGGCTGCCATTCCTTCACCAACTAATGCTGGGGTATTTGGCATTACCCGGATAACTGGAACTTTCTTTCCTTTAAGCGCGGATTCAATCCCAGCAATCTTTTTACCCGCTGCAAGGCTAATTAGTAAACTCTCTGCAGATATCTGATCTGAAATTTCGGCAACGCTCGTCGCCAAATCTTGAGGTTTAACGATTAAAAATATTGCCGCGAATCCTGATAATGCCTCTAGCCCGGAGAGCTCACCAACACCATATTGTGCACAAATCTCTTTA
>WLKK01000067.1 GCA_009701305.1 Actinomycetota bacterium
GGCAAATATGCCGTCGGGGAGATCCTGCCCTTCGAGGAAGAGTTTGTTGAAAAACTTGACGTCGGGCGAGGCGTTATCCGAGAGGCCATTCGGGTGTTGGCGGCCAAAGGGTTGGTTGAAACCCGCCCTAAACGTGGAACACAGGTACTGCCGAGTTCCATGTGGCAACTTCTAGATCCAGAAATTCTATTTTGGAGAATTGGGCAAGATTTTGATCCAAAATTTTTACGAGATCTGACGGACCTTCGATCCATGATTGAGCCAGCAGCCTGTGCACTCGCTGCCGAACGAGCCAGCGACCCCGAGCTCCAACTTATTGCTGCACTTACTAGAGAATTGAATTACGCGAAAGATGATGAACTTGCTTTTATTGAAGTAGACCTGAAATTCCACAGAACAATTATGCAATCTACCCACAACGACATATTGGTTCAGATTGGGGTCGCAATTGAATCAGTATTGCGGCTAAGTGTGGAAGTAACCGTGGGGATAGGACATGGAAGAAGAATTGAGGAGCATGAAAAAGTCGCGAATGCGATTTGCAATCGACAGGCTAGCAAAGCACGAAATGCCATGGCCGAGTT
Source organism: Actinomycetota bacterium (assembly GCA_009701305.1). Lineage (GTDB taxonomy): Bacteria > Actinomycetota > Actinomycetes > Nanopelagicales > Nanopelagicaceae > UBA3012. The sequence continues at coordinate 585 of WLKK01000067.1, forward strand.
AATTGGATTAAATGTCTTGGACATCGCCTCGATTTTAGGACCCGCATTTTCAAACCCTAAAAAATAAAGATTTGCGCACGCTTCCTCGAGCCACCAGCAAGAGTTCCTAAGTATGCGGTTAAATATTTAACGCTACTTTGCAGCGCTTCTTGCGCGTGCCGCACGAGATAAAAATAGTGCAAAGACCAGCGTTAAGACGATACCAGTATTGACGCCCATTTCAATTAGCGCGCGATTAAAAAACTCGGTTGTCTTCTCTTTTTCCATGGTAAGGGATGCTCCGACCGTGAGGATATGTCGGACTGCTGCGATTACGCCAATAATTAAGAAGTTATCCAGTTGAAAAATTCCATCAGTAAATCGCACGATTACAGTTCGCATCAGCTCTAGAATAATTACCACAAAAAGAATGTCATTAATTGCTTGAATCATTCCGACTGGGAAAAATGGTCGAGTTTCAATCAAGCGCAGCAAGGAATAACCCGCAGCCAAGACTGAAATAACAAATAAAACTATTCCAAGAAAACCATGCAAAATATCTTCAAGTTTATCGATAAAAGTAGCAGGGATGAGTGACTCATCATTTGTGAGTAAACCCTTTACTGATTTATATTTCACTTGGGCTCCTTAATGATCAATCAATAAGCCCTAAGGGTAAACGCAGGCTTGGTGCCTCGCAATGCGAAATCAAAAATCAACCTTTTTTACACATATTGGGTTACTTAAAGGTCGGATTTGAGGAGATCTGAGATTCCTAGTTCTATTCACTTAAGTTCCAATTTTCCATTTGCCATCAGCCCAACCGCATAATTCAAGTATCCTTATGAACTACGTAGCCATTCTGCTGCAGTAATGAGGTGCCCGGTGGTGAGCCTGAAAAAAGTAGCCATCACCTTACTTACGGCCAGCCTGCTAATTTCATTGCAAACTCCGGCATTAGGCGAAGTGACTAAACCAATTGATGAACAATGGAAGCGCACCGCACCTTCAAAACCTGGTCAATATGGAATTTTAGTTCAGCAATCTTTAGAGCTATTACGATTTTCGTCTTATTTTATTTCACTAGATGGCAGTAAAGATAAGGTGGAAAGCGTTACCGCTTGTAAATCTTTTTCTGACCCACTTTGTGCAAAAGCAGTAGTTCAACAAATGAGTGCGAACTTGCAACTTTGCAGTGAGAAAATTACAAGTGAATGCGTAACTGGAATGTCGGCTCGAAACGCCGCGGGCAAAGAGTTGAAAGTAAATTATGAAGGACCAATTGAAAGTTCATTAATTTATGATTTCGCTGGTGATTCAACAAAGGGATTACCAACAGGTGGACCACCATTAATTTTTTCAATACCTGAAGCCCCTCATGCTGGCGGCGATAAATACATGTTAAAAGTTGAAATGCAAGGTAGCGGAAATGGCTCAGTTTTCGTGATTGGGCGAACCAGGGCAGGGATTTTTCCGGTCGCAATAACTACAGGGAATTTTTCTCCGAGCAAAATCTCAATAGATTTGCCGACCTATACCTCTTACAACATGATTAATGGAAATAGCATTGATCCTGCCTGCCAATTTGCTACCACAACAAAATGCCTTACCGTTCAAACTTTTCCTGCAGATGTATCGTTTGGTTTTAGCGCGAAATTTAAAAATCAACTCACAGGTTGGTGGCATGGAAGGTTTAGCACTCCTGAAATCACCAGTGAGATTAAAGACGGATTGATGAATTTTTCTGTTATGGCCAAGCCAATTAAGGTACCTACAGTATTTGGTTGGGTCGATACAGTCTCGCTGCCCGAAGATTTGAAAGCTCGATACTCCAAAGTTCCAAGATATGGCTCTTCTTATTTCGCGCCGATGAATGGAGATTTGGCTCTGACTTCGGTATTAAATGACACAAACTCACTTTTTACCGATGACACTTTGGCAGAGTTAAAAAGTTGGTTACCACTGCTCGGAGATCGTGCTGCTGCAATGCCATCAGCATGGGCTATCTCAACAATCGATGGTGACGCTAAAGGTGATGTGGAAAGATGCACAAAACTTGAAAGTGGAATTGCTGGTTTAGTAACTACAAATGCATCTATGTATTCATCAGGTCCGCCTGTCTTTAATACTGATTCACAATCTTTGGAGTACAAAGTAGCTGCGCCGCATTTAACTTCTACAGGGGAAAATTTGCTTGGAAGTTATGACTTAGTTATGAATTCACAAGTTGCAAGGTGTATGTACGGTTTTTCTAAAGCCCCACTCAAAGCATCAATCTCAGTTATAAGCACCTCTGAAAAAACAACGGTTGAAACAAGTTTTCTAAATGAAAGCAATGGGTTTATCAAACTATCTGCTAATGGTTTTCAATACTCGCAACCAACTATTCGAGTAAAACTAACTCAAGAAAAAATTGTTGAACCGGTAGTGACGACTACAACTATTGCGGAACCAGTTAAAGAGGCAGTTGCCAAAAAAGTTGTGAAAAAAATTGTAAAAACAATTACCTGTACTAAGGGTAAATTAACGCGGAAACTCTCTGGCACCGCCCCCAAATGCCCAGCGGGTTACCGGGTTAAGTAGGCAATACCTACCCTTCCAGTCAGGGGCGTGGCCTTCTTCAGACGACTGGTATGCCCAAGCCAGTGAGTGTGACTCATGGCTAAAGGACAATGGGGAAACTAGAGCAAATCAGGGTCAGCCGGGATCGCCTTCAGGCTCTGGTGGTTGTGGTCAGCTGATCGCTCATGCCTTTTGCGTATCTGTAATTCGACCTTGCGGATCGCCTCATCAAAAGCGGCTAGGTCATTGAAGGCGGCAGCTTCGGCACGAAGTAAAGGACCGGCGCCATGTGAGGTGATGATGACGGTGTGCGAGCGTTTACCTTGGCTTGGATTTCCTTCATGAATCACTTCAACTTCAATTCGATCAACTTTTACATGCAGTCGTTGCAACGAATTGATTTTTTCAGTTGCTATTTTTTTAAAATCTGCCGCGATCGCAGCTTTTCGAGTGTGAAAGATAATTTCCAAATTAATCAGCCCTCCTTCAAGGAAGTTATCTCCAATGTAGCCCCCTATTGGCAGTTCCGTGATATCGAAAATTAGGGGAGGTCAGGAATGTCGGCTATCTCTCATATATTGAGCCAAAAGGCGTTGACCTGCGGAAACACTTTTCCACAGGTTAATTTTAGGGAAACTCACAGAGAAAAAAGGCCATTTAGATTTGACCGCTAAGGGGCCTAGTTTGGGATGGTAGAGCCTTCCCCCCACCAAATTGCCATGAAAATTGGTGGCTAGTTTGGGGCGTTGTCCGGCAAAGGTCGGATATCAAGAAGTAAAACGGAAGAAGTAAAAAGGTTAGAAGAATTGGGAGGTGTAAAAGATGCATAGCAATATCGCCCGCGGATTAGCTTTTGCACTTTTGCCAACCCTCCTGTTCTCGGCGCCGGCAATTGGGGATGAAAGTTCACCTAAAGAAGTTTTAGTTAATGCCTCGGCGACAGCAACTCCACCCGCAAATTTAAATGTGGAGCCAACTCAACCAACTCAACCAACTCAACCAGATCAGCCAGTTGATTCAGCAGGCACTCCGGCGGCAACCGAATTGGCCCCGGTTGTTGTCGAGCCGCAGCCGACTCCGGCCTTATTGATCTCAACCAAGGTGCCAACCACCAGCCGGGTGACACCCTCCACTATTGCAGGTGCTCTCAACGCTTTGAAATTGGTGGAGAAAGCCAAAACCCCCAAAGGGGCGCGAAGTGTCGGGAAAGTGATGGCTCAAGACAAATATGGCTGGGGAGCTGCCCAATACACCTGCCTCAACACACTTTGGACCAAGGAAAGTAGATGGAATTACCGCTCGCGAAACAAAGTCACCGGAGCGCACGGAATCCCGCAGGCTTATCCGGCAACTAAGTATGAATCGATTGGATCAGATTGGCGCACCAATCCAATTACTCAGATGAGTTGGGGATTGAAGTACATCAAGGTCCGTTACCAAACACCATGCAAAGCTTTGCGTACTTTCTACCGCATAAATATGTATTAAGAAATAATCTTAAGTAAATTATTTATTCGGGACGTTTGCCAATTGAAACAGTCGTTTGACGCTCTGCGAAGAAATCATTTCCTTTGTCATCAACAACAATAAATGCCGGGAAATCTGCAATCTCAATCTTCCAAATAGCTTCCATTCCTAAATCTTCATAATCAAGCACTTCAACTTTCTTAATGCAATCTTGGGCCAACCTTGCAGCCGGACCACCAATGGATCCTAAATAAAATCCACCATAAGTTTTGCAAGCATTAGTGACTGCTGCTGATCGATTTCCTTTTGCCAACATAATCATTGATCCACCAGCTGCTTGAAATTGGGAAACATATGAATCCATACGTCCGGCAGTAGTTGGGCCAAAAGAACCTGATGCAAAACCCTCAGGAGTCTTGGCCGGACCTGCGTAATAGACCGCGTTATTAAGAATGTAATCAGGAAGTGGTTTACCGGAATCGAGCAACTCTTTTAATTTTGCATGAGCCAAATCTCGGGCGACTACAAGTGTGCCACTTAGTGAAAGTCGAGTTTTTACTGGATATTTTGAAAGTTCAGCAAGAACTTCTTTCATCGGCCGATCTAAATTGATCTTAACTACGTCATCATCAAGATGTTGGTCGGTAGTTTCTGGCAAAAACCTTGCTGGATCTCGCTCTAACTTCTCAATAAAAATGCCCTCTTTAGTAATTTTTGCCAACGCTTGGCGATCTGCAGAACAGGAAACCGCAATTGCAATTGGAAGTGATGCACCATGTCGAGGTAAACGTACGACACGGACATCGTGACAGAAGTACTTGCCTCCAAATTGGGCGCCAATGCCAATTCTGGTAGTCAGATCAAGAACCTGAGCCTCTAATTCAATATCTCTAAAAGCATGTCCAGTTTTAGCATCACCTTGCAATGGAAGTGAGTCTAAATATTTAGTACTTGCTAACTTCGCCGTCTTAACAGTGTGTTCAGCACTAGTTCCACCAATAATAATGGCTAAATGGTAGGGAGGGCAGGCTGAGGTTCCAAGAGAAACCAATTTATCTTCTAACCAACTCATAAAAGATGTTGGGTTAAGAATAGCTTTAGTCTCTTGATACAAAAATGATTTATTTGCGCTTCCGCCACCTTTGGCAATAAAGAGAAATTGATATTCATCTGGGTGCAAAGTATCTGCAGCAATTTCAATTTGGGCCGGCAAATTTGAACCAGTGTTTTTTTCTTCCCAAACGGTAATTGGAGCCAGTTGCGAGTAGCGCAAATTTAATTTTGTGTAAGCATTGAATACTCCACGAGATATTGAAATCTCATCCCGTTCAGTTGTTAACACCTGCTGACCTTTCTTGCCCATGACCAGCGCAGTTCCGGTGTCTTGGCACATTGGTAAAATTCCACCGGCAGAGATATTCGCATTTTTTAACAAATCTAATGCAACAAATCGATCATTCGCAGAGGCATCTTTATCATCAATGATATTTCTAAGTTGTTGCAAGTGAGCAGGACGTAAATAGTGATTGATGTCGTGGATCGCTTCTTCAGTAAGTTTTGTGATCGCCTCTGGTGTAACCGTAATAAAGGTACGGCCTGCAGCTGCTACAACTTCAACGCCCTCGTTACCAAGAAAGCGATATTGCGTTTCATCTGGCCCAATCGGTAGCAGGTCTGAGTAATGAAATTCTGGAGCCATGTGCTCAAGAATACGCTCTTTTTAGCAGCCTCACTTGCTACTAATTACTCGCCTCATCTAATCTTTTCTTGGCGGTTTCGAGCCAGGTGTTACAGATTTTTGCTAGTTGTTCGCCACGTTCCCACAAAGCAAGTGATTCCTCGAGTGAGGTACCGCCGGCTTCAAGTTCGGCAACTACCTTCGCAAGTTCATCGCGAGCAGCCTCATAATTCAACTCTTTTGCAACTTTCTTATCAGCCATTACTTCCCTTTCTCTTTCTGTTTTTGAATTACCGCTTTAGTTGGAACCTCACCTGTTATTTGTGCACCTATTTCACCTTTTGCTAAACGAAGCTGTACCAATTCGCCAACTTTTACATCACGCGGATTACGTACTAAATCGCCATTGCCCTTTTGAATAACTGCATAGCCTCGATCAAGAGTGGATTGTGGCGACAGGGAACGAACGCGCGCTCGTACCTCTTTGAGTTCAGTCCGAGCCTCTTGCAAAATCGCTTTAAAAGATTTTCGGGAGCGATTTAATAATTGAAAAGTAACCTCAGCCCTCGAAGTAATTAATACTTGTGGATCTTTTAAAACTGGCCGCGATGCGAGCGCAGAAATTTTCTGGATCTCCAAATCAATTATCGAATTAATTCGCTTATTTAATCTCTGTGTTAACAAATGCGTACGTTCAACTTCTTCATCAAGGCTAGGCACAACCCTTTTTGCTGCATCTGTCGGAGTTGATGCTCGGAAATCAGCGACAAGATCCAATAACGGGCAATCTTGTTCATGCCCGATTGCACTAACTATTGGAGTCTTAATTGTTGCAACTAATCTGATTAATGATTCATCTGAAAAAGGCAACAAATCTTCAAAGGATCCACCGCCCCTAGTAATGACAATGACATCAACTTCACTATCTTTAGCTAACTCTTTTAATGCTTGGGAAACTTCAACAACAGCCTGACTTCCTTGGACCGCAACTTCTCTAATTTCAAAGGACATACCAGGCCATCTGCGCAAGACATTTTCAACAACATCTTTTTCAGCCGCACTTGCTCGCCCACAGATTAACCCGATCTTTCGCGGTAGAAACGGCAACTCTTTTTTTCGGTCTAATGCAAACAAACCTTCACTTGCTAATAATGTTTTGAGTGCTTCTAAGCGGGCAAGTAATTCACCGATTCCAACCTGCCGGATTTCACGGGCCATAAGTGAAAGAGTTCCGCGCACCGCATACCAATTAACTTTTGCGTAAGCGACAATCCTTGCGTTTGGAGGGAGTGGTTCGCCATTTTCAAGGAGAGATCTGTGGCAAGTCACTTGCAAGGAAATATCAGCGCTCGTATCTTTTAATCTAATAAATGCCATCGCCGAACCCGGGCGCAAAGTTACTTCTGCCACTTCACCTTCGACCCAGACAGCGCCAAGGCGACCTAAGTAATCGCCAATTTGTTGAGA
>WLKK01000068.1 GCA_009701305.1 Actinomycetota bacterium
GATGGCCTAATAATTCCGGGTGGGGAATCAACAACCATTGTAAAACTTTTGCGAATATTTGATTTGTTTGAACCATTGCAGAAAGCCTTGCGAAATGGTTTACCGGTGTATGGCAGTTGTGCCGGAATGATTTTGCTTGCCAACAAGATTATTGATGGAACTTCAGATCAAGAAACTCTTGAAGTAATCGATATTACGGTGAAAAGAAATGCTTTCGGACGCCAGGTTGATTCATTTGAGCAAGAGTTGTTGATACCTGAAATCGATGATCAACCTTTCGATGCGATATTTATTCGCGCGCCGTGGATTGAGAAGATTGGCGTAGATGTGAAATCACTTGCCGACTTAACAACTGTGGGTGGAAAAGTTCATTCAGTTTTAGCAAGAAGCAAAAGCGTACTTGTTTCATCTTTCCACCCAGAGTTAACTGGAGATCTGCGAGTTCACCGTTATTTTATTGATAAAATCTGTTGAATTAACTAGAGTTCGTAACAGGCTAAACAAGGAGTTGAGAAATGTCGGGTCATTCCAAATGGGCGACTACCAAGCATAAGAAGGCGATCATCGATGGTCGCAGAGCAAAAACCTTTGCAAAGTTAATCAAAGGTATTGAAGTTGCTGCACGGACCGGCGGAATTGATGTCGCTGGAAATCCAACCTTGTTTGATGCAATTACAAAAGCAAAAAAGAATTCAGTTCCCTCTGACAATATTGACCGGGCAATCAAACGTGGTGGCGGTCTTGAATCAGGCGGAGCAAATTGGGAAACAATTATGTATGAGGGATACGGTCCTAATGGGGTCGCGTTACTAATTGAATGTTTATCAGATAATCGAAACCGTGCAGCTGGTGAAGTTCGACTAGCAGTAACTCGCAATGGTGGATCGATGGCCGACCCAGGTTCGGTTTCTTACCTTTTCGGTCGTCGCGGAGTTGTTATTGTTTCAAAAAATGCTGGTGCAATAAGTGAAGATGATTTATTAGCAGTTGTGCTTGATGCTGGCGCAGAAGAGATAAATGATCTTGGTGAAACTTTTGAAATTATTAGTGATGCATCTGCCGTAGTAAAAGTCCGTCAAGCGTTGCAAGGCGCAAAGATTGATTATGAATCTGCAGACACTCCATTTTTACCAACCATGAGTGTCGAATTAGATGCTGATGGCGCTAATAAAGTATTTGCATTAATTGAAGCGATTGAAGATTGTGATGATGTGCAGAACGTTTTTGCCAATTTTGACGTCTCTGATGAGGTTATGGCCACCCTTTAACAAGGCTTCAACCCTGGCATTTCGGCGAGGCAGCCGACCCGATCAACGCAACTCAATTAGGCTTAAGTTCATGCTGGTTCTTGGAATTGACCCTGGTTTAACTAGGTGCGGTGTTGGTGCCGTCTCCGGCGCCCCGGGGCAGATTTTAAAGTTTATCGATGTTGGAGTGATTCGCTCGTCACCAGAATTACCAGTAGAGCAGCGGCTGCTTGAAATTTCAAATGGTTTGATTGAATGGATCGAGAAAATTAAGCCGGACTCAATCGCCGTTGAAAGAGTTTTCGCGCAAGCCAACCGGGCCAGCGCGATGGAAACAGCGCAAGCGGCCGGAATCGCTTTACTACTCGCGGCTCAACGCAATATTCCAGTTGCATTGCATACTCCAACTGAAGTTAAGGCTGCAGTTACTGGATCTGGTGTTGCTGGAAAGCCACAAGTTGGCGAGATGGTAAAACGCTTATTGAAACTGGATGAGATTCCAAAACCTGCCGATTCAGCGGATGCGTTAGCGCTAGCGATCTGCCACATAATTCGCGCACCGATGAAAGCCCGAATTGAAAACGCCAGGTTGCGATGATTGCAAGTATTAGAGGCGAAGTTTTGGCGATCATTGACAACTCGGTGGTGATTGATGTTGGGGGAGTTGGGATCTCAACATTGGTAGTTGAAAGAACGCTGCAAACTTTGAGTATCGGCTCTAAGGCAACTTTGCATACCTCGCTTATGGTCCGCGAAGATTCGTTAACTTTATTTGGTTTTGAAGATACCCAAGAAAGAGATCTATTTGTTCTATTGCAAACTGTTACCGGAATCGGACCCCGTGTTGCACAATCAATATTGAACACATTGACAGTAAGCGACTTAAGAAATGCTATTGGAAATGAGAGCGCAGCCGCGCTTGAAAAAGTTTCTGGCTTAGGCAAAAAGGGAGCAGCGAGAATTATTTTGGAGTTGAAGGATAAAGTCTCGGGTGTTAATCAAAGAATCACTACTGGCGATAGTGGTTGGCAAAGTTCAATTAGTGCTGCGCTCTCTGGATTAGGTTTTACCGGGCGTGAAATTGATCAAGCGATCTCATCAGTTGCGGTGACCGCACTTGATCAACCGCTAGAAGAAAAGTTACGAGTTGCCTTGTTGAATTTGCAATCACCACAGAGTCGAGGTGGCACACGTGGATGAGGAACAACCGTTAACTTCAGGAGCGCTGCACGCGCTAGATGAAGGGATAGATGGCGCTTTGCGGCCAAAATCCTTAGGAGAATTTATTGGGCAAAAACGGGTTTGTGATCAGTTGAGTTTAGTTTTAGAAGCAGCTAAACAACGAGGCAGTGCTGCTGACCATATTTTACTTTCTGGACCTCCGGGGTTAGGAAAAACAACGCTGGCTTACATTGTTGCTACCGAAATGGATGCACCATTGCGAATCACTAGCGGACCTACTTTGCAACGAGCCGGTGATTTAGCAGCGATACTTTCAACACTTACCGAAGGTGAAATTCTTTTTGTTGATGAGATACATCGGATGTCACGACCTGCCGAAGAGATGCTTTATCTTGCGATGGAAGATTTTCGCGTCGATATAATTGTTGGTAAAGGTGCCGGAGCAGCTTCAATTCCACTTGCAATACCAAAATTTACTTTGATCGGCGCAACCACAAGAGCCGGATTATTGCCAAGTCCACTCAGAGATAGATTTGGTTTCACAGCGTTGTTAGATTTTTACGATGCCGCAGAATTAACGCGAGTACTTTTTCGTAGCGCAAAATTATTACAATTAGAAATCTCTATTGATTCAATAAATGAAATTGCCGGACGTTCAAGAGGTACTCCGCGAATCGCTAATCGCCTACTTCGGCGAGTGCGGGATTATGCGCAGGTACATGGGGGTTCTGGAAAAAACATTCAAAAGGGTTCAATTTCAGTCGCTCAAGTTGAAGCGGCGTTAGAACTTTATGAAGTTGATCAATTAGGACTAGATCGATTGGACCGTTCAATTTTGCGAGCGTTGGTCGAGCGGTTTAATGGCGGACCAGTCGGGATCTCTACTTTGGCACTCACGGTCGGTGAAGAGGTCGAGACGGTGGAAGCTGTCTGTGAGCCATTTTTAGTTCGTACCGGTTTGTTGCTGCGTACCCCTAGGGGAAGGTTGGCGACTGAGGCTGGCTGGCGACATTTAGGGCTAACTCCGCCCGAGAGCCTGAACCTCTTCACTGGCGGCGAGTTCGCTTCTAACCCCTTAGAACCCTAGACTCACCCCTCGTGTCTCAGACTTCTTCTACCTCAAGGCCAGGCCGTTCATTAACCGCCCTTTTACTGATTTTGGTGGCTTTAACCGCCTCAATATTTATCCAAGGTGCCGGCCAAGTGCGACTTGGATTAGATCTGCGCGGCGGAACCAGCGTTGTATTGCAACCTCGAATCACAGTTGGTCAAGAAGGCAAAGTTACCAATGAGGCGATTGATCAAGCGGTCAGCATTATTCGCCAACGTGTTAACTCACTTGGTGTAGCGGAGAGTGAAGTCGTTGCGCAAGGAAGTGGCACCAATCGCCAAATTTTAATCTCTGTTCCTGGTGAATCAGGTGAACGAGTTGTTGAATTAGTTGGCCAAACTGCAGAGTTACGTTTTCGCCAAGTTTTAGCAACTGGCGGTGCAGTAGAAGCACCAGCTCCTGCACCATCTGCAAGTGCAGTAGTAACACCAGAGGCAGCCACTCCACAACCCTCAACTTCCGGATCAAAACTTTCTAAGAGTGCGCCATATTTTGCTGATCCAACACCTTCTGCATCACCAATTGTTACTCCAAAAGCAACTACTCCAGCAGCACCCGCACCAGCACCTGCTGATGCACAAGCACAAGCGGCTGCAGCAGCGGGAGAGTTACTTTCGCAAGAGTTTGCGGCACTTGATTGCACTAAAGATGAATCAACAAGAGGTGGCGGAGGAGATTCTCCAGATTTGCCATTTGTTACCTGTGATCGCGATGGAAGTGCACGTTATATTTTGGGACCTGCCGAAGTACTTGGCACACAAGTAAAGAAAGCAACTGCTGCAATTGATCAACAAGGTAGTGGTGGTTGGTATGTCGCACTTGATTTTAATAAAGAGGGAACCACAAAATTTGGTGCAATTACTCAACGGGTAGTTTCACTTACTGCACCACAAAACCAAGTTGCAATCGTCCTTGATGGTCTTGTGGTTTCTGCGCCAAGAATTATTAGTGCAATTATCGGCGGAAGTGCACAGATCACCGGTGATTTCACTCAGCAAGAAGCAAGTGATTTAGCAAATGTATTGAAGTACGGCTCTTTGCCGTTAGCTTTTGATCGTGGTGAAGTACAACAAGTTTCTCCAACTCTGGGAACTGATCAATTACATGCCGGCCTTCTTGCCGGTGGTTTAGGTCTGATCTTGGTAATTCTTTACTCGCTCTTTTATTACCGGGCGCTTGGTTTAGTGACTGTTGGCTCCCTCGGCTTAGCTGCTTTGCTGCTCTACTTAATAATTGTTGTATTGGGTGAAAATATTGGATTTACATTGACTCTAGCTGGTATCGCCGGAGCCATTGTGGCTATCGGTATTACGGCAGACTCTTTTATTATTTACTTTGAACGGCTTCGAGATGAAATCCGGGAAGGCAGATCTCTTAGATCTGCTGTTGAAAATGGCTGGACTAGGGCACGTAGAACGATCATCATCTCAGATGTGGTCTCGTTAATCGCCGCCTTATTGCTTTATATATTTGCAATTGGAAACGTCCGCGGGTTTGCGTTTGCACTTGGATTAACAACAATTATCGATTTGATCGTGGTTTTCTTATTTACCAAACCAATTATTACCTTGTTGGCTAACATTCCATTTTTCCGAGATGGACATCCGCTTTCAGGTCTTGATGCCCATAAAGTGGTACGCGGGACCGGTAAAAACGAGAAAGGGAGCAATTAAATGAGTTCCAAACTTTCTTTCGGAGATCGCCTCTACCGTGGTGAGAAATCTTTTAATTTCATCGAGAGCCGTCGGCGTTGGTACGCGCTCTCTGCCCTTTTAATTATCACCTCTGCGCTTTCGCTCGGTATCCAAGGTTTGCATTTAGGAATTGAATTCAAGGGTGGTTCTGAATTTATTGTGAATAAAGCCGGAGTAACTGTTCCTGATGCTCGGGCAGCAATGGCTAAGGCAAATGTGCCTGGCGATCCGATTATTCAAACAATTGGCTCTAACAAAGTTCGGATTCAAACCGGTGTACTAACTAGCGTTGAATCTTCCCGAGTGGCTGATGTCTTATCTTCAACTTTCTCAGTTGCTAAAAATGAAATTGATACTCGTTTGGTTGGTCCATCATGGGGTAAAGAGATCACTAAGAAAGCTCTTACCGCATTAGTAGTTTTTCTCTTTGCGATAATTATTTTCTTATCTGTTGCATTTGAACCAAAAATGGCGATAGCTGCAATCATCGCCTTGTTCCACGACGTGTGGATCACTGTAGGAATTTACGCACTGGTTGGATTCGAAGTGACTCCAGCAACAGTGATTGGTTTCTTAACAATTCTGGGGTATTCACTTTATGACACCGTTGTGGTCTTTGATAAAGTTCGTGAAAACACTCGTGGGATTTCTGGTGGATCACGATTAACTTATTCTGGTGCTGCCAACTTAGCTGTTAATCAAACTTTAATCCGTTCAATTAATACCTCGATTGTGGCATTGCTGCCAGTCGGCTCGATTTTGTTTATTGGAACTGGAGTACTTGGGTCAGGACCACTTAAAGATCTCTCTCTTGCCTTATTTATTGGTCTAACAGTTGGTACATACTCGTCAATCTTCGTAGCAACCCCTTTCTTAGCAGCGATGCGCGAGCGTGAACCAGCGATGAAAGCTTTGGCTAAGCGGGTTAATGCTCGTACCGGGAAAAGTGATGTAGTCAGCGGTTCAGCAACTGGTCAAGCAGCAACTGCTTCAACCGCGACAGGTGAGCGGGGACCACGTAACCAGCCGAAGCGAAAGAAATCCGGTAAACGTAAGTAATCCGTAGTCGGGGTAAGTAACCGTAGGCTGTCTGTATGGGTTCGCAATTAATTTCGCCATTACTGTCGATTATCGATGCGAATAAAAAAGAACGGGCTGAGATTGAACGTGCCTATGAAACTGCTGAAAAAGCGCATCTAGGACAAAATCGCAAATCAGGGGAAGAGTACATTTCCCACCCGGTAGCAGTCGCGCAAATATTGGCAGAACTTGGTATGGGATCTTCAACCATAATTGCAGCGTTGCTACATGACACTGTTGAGGATACTTCTTACTCGATTGAACAGTTGAGAATAGATTTCGGAGATGAAGTTGCTGATTTAGTTGATGGGGTAACTAAATTAGATCGGGTAACTTACGGGCCAGATGCTGAAGCAGAGACAGTTCGCAAAATGGTAGTTGCGATGTCTAAAGATATTCGGGTTTTAGTAATCAAATTAGCGGATCGTTTACACAATGCCCGCACTTGGGAGTTTCTGACTCCAGAGACCGCAATTCGGAAAGCGCGCGAGACTTTGGATATTTACGCACCTCTATCTCACCGTTTAGGTATGAGTACGATTAAATGGGAGTTGGAAGATATTTCTTTTCGCACTTTGGAACCTAAGAAATATGAAGAGATTGGTCGCCTAGTAGTAGATCGCGAATCTATCCGCGGCGAATATGCAACAGAAGTCATTGCTGAAATTAAACGTGAACTTAAAGAAGCAGATATAAAAGCAGATGTCACCGGTCGCTTTAAACATTATTATTCAATTTATCAAAAAATGGTGATGCGCGGTCGCGAATTTAATGAAATTTATGATTTAACTGGGGTTCGGGTATTGGTTGAGGATGTTAAGGATTGTTACGGAGCATTGGGTGCAATCCATGCGCACTGGAATCCGGTTCCGGGCAGATTTAAAGATTACATCGCAATGCCCAAATTTAATCTTTATCAATCTCTGCATACAACTGTGATTGGACCTGAAGGCAAAGCGGTCGAGATACAGATTAGAACCAAAGATATGCATGCTCGCGCAGAGTTCGGAATTGCCGCCCACTGGAAATATAAAAAAGGTAAGAGCAATGATGAATTAGAAGGAGCCAATACCGATGCAAATATGGCTTGGCTAAAGCAGTTACATGAATGGCAGCAAGAGACTAAAGACGCCGAGGAATTTTTAGAGTCCTTACGATTTGATTTAGGCACACCAGAGGTATTTATATTTACGCCAAAAGGTAGCGTTTTGGCGCTTCCTTCAGGTTCCACTCCAGTTGATTTTGCCTACGCGGTGCATACAGAGGTTGGTCGTCGTTGCATTGGTGCCAAAGTAAATGGCAAATTGGTTACTTTAGGGACTCCATTAGTAAATGGCGATGTAGTGGAAATTTTGACAAACAAAGCAGAGACAGCAGGTCCAAGCCATGATTGGTTAAATTTTGTAA
>WLKK01000069.1 GCA_009701305.1 Actinomycetota bacterium
ACAGATGCACGTCGCAAAGAAATCTATTGGGCGAAGTATCAAAAAGATGGCGAACGCATAACTGAGCCGGCGGTAGCAAAAAGGGAAGAAGTAGATTTTGAGAATTTGCCAGTTATTGAATTTGAATTCCCAGATCCTTTGACATTAGTAAAATTAGCGAACCAACCAAATTCGGTTCGCATTCAACCTTTGTATTTGCGAAAACCCGACGCAGTTTTGCCAAAATTAGCTGAACTTAAATATCGAGCAATGAATAATTTTGATTTAGGGGCGGTTTTAGAGATCGAGAAAGAGTTATTTCCCGATCCGTGGAACCTGGCCCAATTTAAAGAGGAGTTGGCTGGGGTACCAAAGACCCGGAGTTATTTTGTAGCCGAACTTGCTGCGACTCAAAAGGTTGTGGGTTTTGCTGGGCTTTTCTGCCCGGGTGGTGGCGCAGATGCTGATATTCAGACCATCAGCGTAAGTGCTCAATATCAAGGCAATGGGATTGGGCAGGGATTATTAGATCTATTGATAAGCGTGGCAATCGAGCGGAATGCGCCAGCAGTTTTTCTGGAAGTACGGGCTGAGAATGAACAAGCACGTGCGCTTTATGCGAAAAATGGATTTACTCAGATCTCAGTCCGAAAAAATTATTACCAAAATCTGCAACCACGTAGTAAAAGAAGTGATGCAATTATTATGCAGAAAACCTTAGGTGCGGCTCATGAGTAAATCATCAGGGCCATTAGTTCTGGGAATTGAATCATCATGTGATGAAACTGGCGTGGGAATAGTTCAAGGGCGAAAACTATTGGCAAATGAAATCGCATCAAGTGTTGCAGAACATGCGAGGTTTGGTGGAGTAGTTCCAGAAGTTGCGGCACGCGCACATGTTGATGCGATCTTGCCAGCAATCGAGCGTGCACTAAAAACTGCCAAAGTTAAATTGACCGATCTTGATGCAATTGCAGTAACTGCAGGTCCCGGATTAGCAGGTGCACTTTTAGTTGGTGCAAGCGCGGCGAATGGTTTAGCGGCTGGACTTGGTATTCCACTTTATGGAGTAAATCATTTAGCAGCACATGTGGCTGTTGAGTATTTAGATTCAGATCAAGTGATTCCACCGACCATTGCTTTATTGGTTAGTGGGGGACACACATCAATTTTGAAAGTTGATGAAGTTACAGACGCGATTACAGTTATGGGCGCGACTATGGATGATGCAGCCGGTGAAGCCTTTGACAAAATTGCCCGGTTATTAGGTTTACCCTTTCCCGGTGGTCCAGAACTTGATCGGTTAGCTATAACTGGAAATTTAAATGCAATAAATTTTCCAAGAGCGATGACTTTATTTACCGATGAAGGTGACCGGGCGAATAAAGAGTTTAGTTTTTCTTTTTCCGGGTTAAAGAGTGCAGTTGCGCGCCACATTGAATTAGCGGTTAAAAATGATGGCCCTTTGTCACAAAGTGCCCGTGCCGATATCGCTGCCTCGTTTCAGGAAGCGGTGGTGGATGTACTTTTGAGTAAAGCGATATTGGCGGCCAAGCGCGAAGGGTTAGAACACCTATTAATTGCTGGGGGCGTTGCGGCAAATTCACGGTTGCGAGCTTTGGCTACCCAGCGCACCAATATCGCTGGGCTCAACTTGGCGATCCCATCTCCTGGCTTATGTACCGATAATGGGGCGATGGTCGCTGCTCTTGGCTCCCTTGCGATCCAGGCCGGTCGTCCAGCCAGCGCAGCCGGACTGGCTGTGGATCCAGGGGCTGGCGTTGAACAGGTGCTCTTTACTTAATAAACCTTCAAATTGACCGTCCCAACCCAACCCTTTACCCTTGGCGTTAGCACTCTCACCCTGACACTGCTAATCCGTCAAGTAATTGAATTTGGCGAAACCGGCAGCTGAAGGTGGGCGGTGGATCCAAGCAGGTACAGAAAATTACTAAAGCAAATTAGGGAAACAAATTAGCGAAGGAGCCGGGAATGTCGGTATCAATTAAGCCACTAGAAGATCGCATCGTTGTTAAAGCAAGCGAAGCAGAAACAACAACCGCATCAGGTCTGGTAATTCCAGATACTGCAAAAGAAAAGCCACAAGAGGGAACTGTTATTGCAGTTGGCCCAGGACGATTTGATGATGGCGTTCGCGTTCCAATGGATGTCAAAGTTGGCGACAATGTTATTTACAGCAAATACGGCGGAACTGAAGTTAAGTACAACGGTGAGGAATACCTCGTGCTATCTGCACGCGACGTACTCGCCATTCTTGAAAAGTAGGCGTACCTAGATGTCAAAACTTTTACAGTTTGATGAAGAAGCTCGTCGTGCGATGGAGCGAGGCGTAAATGCACTCGCCGATGTCGTAAAAGTAACACTCGGACCTAAGGGCCGAAATGTTGTTATCGACAAGAAATATGGAAACCCAACTGTCACCAACGATGGTGTCACAATTGCTAAAGAGGTTGAACTCTCCGATGCAGCTGAAAACATGGGTGCCCAACTTGTTAAAGAGGTAGCAACCAAAACTAACGATGTCGCTGGAGATGGAACAACCACAGCAACTGTTCTTGCACAAGCAATGGTCCGCGAGGGATTACGTAACCTCGCAGCCGGAGCACAACCAATGGGACTTAAAGCTGGAATCGAAGCAGCAGTTGTCGCAATTACCAAGAAGTTGCATGAAAACGCAACTCCAGTAATCGACAAAGCTCAGATTGCAGATGTCGCAACTATTTCAGCACAAGATGTTGCAATTGGAAATCTAATTGCAGATGCAATGGATAAAGTTGGAAAAGATGGAGTTATCACCGTCGAAGAGTCCTCAACCACCAACCTTGAGTTGGAATTCACTGAGGGAATGCAATTCGATAAGGGATATATCTCTCCATACTTTGTAACTGATGCCGAGCGCATGGAATCTGTTTTGGAAGATGCTTACATTTTGGTATCAGGTACCAAGATTTCAGCACTAAATGAATTGCTTCCACTCCTTGAGAAAGTTGTTAACTCAGGCAAGCAACTATTAATTATCGCTGAAGATGTCGAAGGTGAAGCACTTTCAACATTGGTAGTTAACCGCATGCGCGGAACTTTCACCTCTGTTGCAGTTAAGGCACCTGGTTTCGGAGATCGCCGCAAAGCAATGTTGCAAGATATTGCTGTGCTAACTGGCGCAACTGTTATTACTCCAGATGTTGGATTAAAACTTGATCAAATCGATTTAACACTTCTTGGTCGTGCTCGTCGCATTGTGGTTACTAAAGATGCAACCACCATTGTTGATGGAGCAGGTAACAAAGCAGATGTTGATGGACGTGTTAGTGAGATCCGTAAAGAGATCGAACGTTCTGACTCTGATTGGGATCGCGAGAAGTTACAAGAGCGTCTTGCCAAACTTGCTGGTGGAGTTTGCGTAATTAAAGTTGGCGCTTATACCGAAGTTGAATTAAAGGAAAAGAAGCACCGTCTTGAGGATGCAATCTCGGCAACTCGTGCAGCAGTTGAAGAAGGAATCGTTGTAGGTGGAGGCGCAGCACTTGTTCACGCTGCCGATGCACTTGAAGGCGATCTTGGATTAACTGGTGACGCAGCTGTTGGTGTGCGTTTAGTACGCAAGGCATGCGATGAACCACTTCGTTGGATTGCTGAGAACGCCGGACTTGAAGGTTACGTAGTTGTAGCCAAAGTTCGCGAGCTTGGTAAAAATGAAGGCTTCAATGCAGCAACTGATGTTTACGGTGATTTGGTAAAAGATGGCGTAATTGATCCAGTCAAGGTAACGCGTTCTGCGCTAGCTAATGCTGCATCAATTGCCGCGATGTTTATCACCACTGAAGTTCTTGTTTATGAGAAGAAAGATGATGATGAAAGTAATGGAGCAAGCACCGGTCATTCACATGGAGCTGGCGGACATTCACATTAATTAGTAAACAAATCAGTAAATAAAGAAGACCGGCGCTAGATTTTAAATAATCTAACACCGGTCTTTTTTTGTTGTTAAGGGGTTAAGCAACAACTCCGCGACGGCCTTCTCTGGCAATAATTAATTCTCGTTCATCTTCTGACAGACCGCCCCAGATGCCGTAAGGCTCTTGTACTGACAGTGCGTGTGAACGGCATTGCAAAAGTACTGGGCAATTTCCACAAATTGATTTTGCTTCATTGATTCGGGCCCGCCGACTTGGTCCACGTTCACCTTCAGGATGGAAAAACAACTCGGGCGGGTAACTCCGACAGGCGCCATTACTCTGCCAATCCCAATTATCTGCAATTGGGAGCGGAAGCCTGGATACCTCAGCCATGATTAAGCCCTTCTTTAAGTTAAAGTAACCTTAGCAATCGCGCCAAAGGTTGTTCAAGTAACTATAGGCTTTAATTTCGAGTTGGCAAATACCTTTACGCATGGAAGGTTTAGTCATATGAATGATGAGATTGAAATCACTGTAGGGGAGCTTGCTCGGCGCCTGGGCGTCGCCCCAGCCACCTTGCGCACCTGGGCTCGCCGGTATGGCCTGGGACCATCCGGCCATGAAGTTGGTTCCCACCGCAAGTATGACCGCGTTGATGTAGCCCGAATTGCGGTTATGCGCCGGCTGGTGATTTCTGGAGTTTCGCCAAAAGAGGCGGCTTTGATTGCAGTCGATGCTGATGTAAGTGAAGCTGAGAATTTGCCGAAAATAAAATTTGAAGAACGTTCTGAAATTGTCGAAGCGATTTTGAAGGCGTTGGAAAGTTTAGATATCTCTTTTGTTAATGAAATTATCCGCCGTGAAATTTTAGCCAACGGCGTTATCGCTACCTGGGTTGAGATTGTGACGCCCACTTTGATAAAAGTTGGCGATCATTGGTCGCGAACTGGACTTGGTGTGAGTAATGAGCATTTACTTACTGAGATACTAATTAAAATTTTGCGTGAGCTCTCTGCTGAAATTGAAAATCCAGTAAATGCAAAACCAATAGTTCTTGCTGCAATCGGTGAAGAGTTACATAGCCTGGCGCTGCATGCCCTTTTGGCTGCCTTGGCAGAAAGAAATATCCAAGCCTACTTTTTCGGGGCACGCACTCCAGTAGATGCACTTGTTGAAGTAGTCCGCAAAGTCGCCCCGCCAGTTGTATTTGTCTGGGCTCAGCTACCTGAGAATGCAGATTATTCAATTGCCGCCGCCTTGCCAGCGATCCGCCCACCCACCCGGTTACTTCTAGGTGGTCCTGGTTGGGAACCCAGTCGATGCGCTGATGCAACGCTGGTTGGTGGGTTGTCGGAAGCATGCGAGATCGTCAGCTCAACTTTAGGAGTGGATCTTTAACTGCGTAAACACCTGCTTCCCTGATCAGTAGGATTCGGTTCAGAGAGTGGAAGTTGGATGAACGGGGGTTGTGGTGCGAGATTTCGAGAAAGTTGCGATGCTCGGCCTAACCTTTGATGATGTGCTCCTCTTGCCAGATGAGTCACAGGTAGTTCCAAGTGAAGTAGATACCGCTACCAATTTAACCGCAAAACATCGACTCAAAGTCCCGATTATTTCTTCAGCCATGGACACAGTTACTGAATCAGCGATGGCGATTGCAATGTCAAAAGCTGGCGGAGTTGGAATCATCCACCGTAATCTTTCTATAGAAGATCAAGTCGCTCATGTAAAGCAAGCCAAAACTGGAGGCGCTACTCATGTGGGCGCAGCTGTTGGCGTCGGAGAAGACGGATATGCGCGTGCACTCGCGCTAATTGAAGCAGGCGTTGATTTCTTAGTTGTCGATACGGCACACGGACATCATCAAGGCGTGCTTAATGCAATTGAAAAAATTAAAAAGTTTTCATCTTCTCAACAAGTAATTGGTGGAAATGTGGCTACCCGTGCTGGCGCCCAAGCATTAATTAATGCAGGTGCAGATGCGGTGAAAGTTGGAGTTGGTCCAGGATCAATTTGTACAACGCGAGTTGTAGCAGGTGTTGGAGTCCCGCAAATATCAGCGATCATGGAAGCACATAAAGCATGTAGCCCGGCTGGCATTCCATTAATAGCAGATGGTGGGTTGCAATACTCCGGAGATATCGTCAAAGCAATTGTTGCAGGCGCTGATGTTGTGATGATCGGCTCATTATTAGCCGGATGCACTGAATCACCTGGTGAATTAATTGAAGAAAACGGAAATAAATTTAAGGCATATCGCGGAATGGGATCACTTGGCGCTATGCAATCGCGCGGTGCCACACCTTCATATTCAAAAGATCGTTACATGCAAGATGATATTTTGTCAGAAGATAAATTAGTTCCTGAAGGTATCGAAGGAAGAGTGCGTTTTAGTGGTGATGTTGCATCTGTCATTCATCAACTAGTTGGTGGATTGCGCTCGGGTATGGGTTATGCAGGTGCGCCAGATATCGCGCATTTACAAAGAAATGGTCGATTCGTACAAATTACTTCAGCAGGTTTAAAAGAATCACATCCGCATGACATTGACATGACAGTATCAGCACCGAATTATTCAAAATAATCGAGACAGTTAGGGAAATGATATGAGCGAGATCGAGTTAGCACCCGGCAAGCGTGCAAGACAGGCTTATTCATTTAGCGATATTGCAATCGTGCCAAGTCGTCGTACCCGTGACCCAGAAAATGTATCCACTGCATGGCAGATTGATGCGTACAAATTTGATATTCCAATGATGGCAGCTCCAATGGATTCAGTTGTTTCCCCTGAAACTGCAATCGAGATTGGAAAATTAGGCGGCATTGGCGTCCTTAATTTAGAGGGCCTTTGGACTCGTTATGAGAATCCCCGGATTCCACTTGGTGAAATTGCGTCGGTTCCAGATCATCAAGCAACTCGTAGAATGCAAGAGTTGTATCAAGAACCGATCAAACCAGAATTAATTAAAGAACGGATCGCGCAGATTCGTGAAGCCGGAGTTACAGTCGCCGCCGCACTTTCACCAGGGCGTACTGCAGCACTCGCCAAAGTTGTTATTGATGCAGGCGTGGATTTATTTGTGATTCGCGGAACCACAGTAAGCGCCGAACATGTTTCGACTGGCGATCATGCACTTAATTTGAAAAAGTTTATTTACGAATTAGATGTTCCGGTAATCGTTGGCGGATGTGCAACCGCAACTGGTGCACTTCACCTAATGCGCGCCGGTGCCGCTGGTGTATTAGTTGGTTTCGGTGGGGGAGCAGCGCACACCACTCGCCAAGTTCTTGGCATCGCAGTGCCTATGGCAACAGCTGTTGCTGAAGTTGCCTCGGCCCGCCGCGAATATCTAGATGAATCAGGTGGACGTTATGTTCATGTCATTGCAGATGGTTCGGTAACTCGAAGTGGTGACATTGCTAAAGCAATTGCATGTGGTGCTGACGCAGTAATGATGGGATCTCCACTTGCAAAAGCAGTTGAAGCACCGGGCAAAGGTTGGCACTGGGGAAGCGAAGCCAGTCACAACACACTGCCACGTGGCGAGCGAGTACATGTTGGCACTGTTGGAACACTTGCTGAAATTTTTAATGGCCCGTCACGCACCGCTGATGGATCCATGAATTTAGTTGGATCGTTGCGTCGCGCAATTTCAACAAGTGGTTATTCAGATGTAAAGGAATTCCAACGGGTTGAGGTGGTTATCCATCGCGCGTGATTTAGTTCTTGTTGTTGATTTTGGAGCGCAATACGCACAA
>WLKK01000007.1 GCA_009701305.1 Actinomycetota bacterium
ATACCGCTCTTCTAGGTGCCAGACGCTCACTAATGATGCCTGGCATTTATGCAACCTTGGGTGATGAGATTGATGCATTGCGCCGTGTTGCTGGTGACAAGATTGTTGGCTTCATCAAAGAAGAGATTGATCCATTTGTACAAGAGATGCTCACGAGTTGGAACTTCCCAAGATTTGAAGCCAAGCGTGCAAGATCACTCGGCTTTACCTGTGAAGATTCCTTTGATGAATTAATCAAAACCCATATTGCAGATGAACTTGGTGGACAGATTCCAGGGTTAACCAAATGAGTAAATTCGCTGTAGTCACCGGAGCAAACCGTGGCATCGGATCAACCACCAGTGCAGCCCTAATCAAAGATGGTTGGACCGTCGCCCTCCTCGGACGAGATATCACCTCCCTCGAAGCAACCGCCAAAGATCTCGGCCCTTCGGCCACCCCTATCCCCTGCGATGTAAGTGATCCACAATCCGTAGCAAAAGCTTTTCAACAGGTAAAAGCAAAATTCAACCGCCTTGACCTTCTTTTCAACAACGCCGGTATCGCATCCCCTGGAGCATTACTAGAAGAAATCACCCCTGATGATTGGCAACGTGTCATCAACATAAATGTCGGTGGAGTTTTCTATTGCACCCAACAAGCGTTTGCAATTATGAAAGATCAAAATCCCCAGGGTGGACGAATCATCAATAACGGTTCAATCTCAGCCCAAGTCCCCCGTCCAAACTCAGCGCCTTACACCGCATCAAAACATGCAGTCACTGGCTTAACTAGATCAACTTCACTGGACGGACGTAAATACAACATCGCCTGCGGTCAGATTGATATTGGAAATGCTGAAACCAAGATGGCTTCTGCCCATGGATCTGGTGTTGTTCAAGCAAATGGAGATGTAATTTCTGAACCCATGTTGAATCCACAAATCGTCGCCGATGCCGTAGTTAACATGGCTAATTTGCCGTTAGAGGCCAATGTGCAATTCATGACAGTGATGGCAACTAAGATGCCTTACATTGGTCGAGGTTAGTCGATGCTCAAGATATCCGTTAATTCCTGAATAGAGGAGGCAGATTTGTGAGATAGGAACCTTAATTAACTAGGCGCCTTCTTGCAAACCACTGTATTCCAACTTCCCACTACGTTTAAGCTGTCAGTCAAGTGCAAATTGTCCATAACTTGAACTATGTCACCTATACCAAAACCAGGTTTGACACTAAGGCCAGAAATCCAAATGCTGCCTTTAAATTTTTTAGGAATTGATCTTTGAATTAGCAATTGCAACGAAACTTTTGATGAGTCCGCGTTTGAATGGACTTGCAAAATCTCGCCTTCAAGGAAAACTGGATCGGATGTAACCAGCAAATTCGAATTCTGAAAATCATTACAAATATCTTTAAAGTTGCAGAATCGGCAATTTTCGAGTGATACTTTTGCGGGGGCACTTTGCTTGATCAAGAATCCTTCCGCACTCGAGATTGCATCCTTTATTTTTCTCATCGTCATTTGATCTATTGGAATTTCTTTTTCCTTCAAAGTAAAATCTCTAATTAACAACCTTGTCACTTCGAGATTGCTTAGTTCGTTCACCAACATTAAGTAAATATGCATTTGCATAGAGAATGTCTCAGGATCTGTCACATTTCCTGTCTTGTAATCAACAATTTCTAGCCCAAAAGACGTTTCTTTCACAAGATCAGGTATTCCCTTCAACTTGAGTTCTTCGCTTTCAAGGAATTTCTCCACCCATGGGAAAGGTTGCTGGGAAGAACCTATCCGTTCGGATGGTTCATCCATTATTTTCCACACTTCGCCTGAATTCAGTGCCCTTTCGACTAAATATTGAGTTGAAGATTTAACCGCAAAATATTTGGGCCACCGAATCGGCCGAGGCACGACCGTGTTGGGCCATTCGGATTGAACTCTTTCAAACTCCTCTTGTTCAACTGTATTCCAAATCTTGTTGAACAGAAATTCTCTATTCTCTTCTTTCAATTTTTTGAATCCACCCTTATGTGCGGAAGCCAATACTTTGTGAGCAATTTTCCCAAGAGAAGATGGCAAATTCCCCTGATGTCGTTTCTTATCTGGATCAGCACTCCATATGAATCGTTGAGGGCAACTTTGAAATACTTCCAGTTCGGACGGGGAGAATTTCATAGATTTCGACAGTGACTAGATATTCAACAAATTCGAAATGACGGAATAAGGGTTTCGGACTAACTGAAAAAAATCGCTCAAATCCGGATTCGGAATCCCAAACTTAAATTTGACTTCCGCTAAGAATCCCTGACTAATCTGTCCCCCAACACTGTCTCGCTGTGGCCAAAGTGGGTGGCCTATTAGAACTGCCTTTTGGTTGGTGCGGTTTATAAGTACTGGATATTGATTCTTGATAATCTCCATTTCAATTGGGAGACCCATTCCTGATTGCACTAGTGCCTCAGCACCGACAATGGACTTTTGAATCCAAGTTGAATGATCAAGTTGGCGGCCTAGTACTAGTGAGGTCATGTCCAGTGCAAGTCTCCAGTCTAATAACTGGTGACTGGATCTGTTTGTATAAGTTCTAAGGCAATCTGGGCAAGACGTGTCACAGCCAGAATGATTACTTGCTAGCCATCTGTCTCTCATTTCAGAGTCAATGACCGATAAAACCTTCTTGAAGTTTTTTGGTTTCGCAATCTCGATTGAGAATCCTGCACCGTTTGCATGTGAATCAGCTAGGTATATTTGACCAGTTCGAGTCTCTGGATTGCTACCCAGTTTCTTTTTGAACCCAACCACAAATTCTTCTGCATCAATTCCTAAAGTAATTTTACATGCATTTCGAAAAGCTTCAGCAAATGAAAGATACGCAGCCGTAGCACCAGGTACGAATGGATGATTCGTGGATCCAAGGTAGATTTCACCGTCTAAATGCGCAAATTCAACATCAGTAGTTTTTATGTCTATAAGTAGAGCATCTGTAGTTCTAATTTCACCGATAGCAATTTCTCTTTCAACGGAATCAGCAGGAATCTCTTGTCGTAAGAATGGAGGAAGGGTTTCAGGAACAACGACGGTTCCATCTTTGGCTTTAACACATTTGAAGTATTTTCCACGATTGTCATTTATAGTCACTAGCCTTGCTTGTTCATATGTAGTGAGAGTTGCAGTGCCGAAGTTGTCTGTATTTGATGGGGATACGTCAGCCCCTAGAACTAATCTTGGAGAAGATGCAGGGCTCGAGATATCACTCTCATCGTCGTAGTCTCTCGCCTTAAAAGTTGTTCGAAAACCAAGAGGTTCATACATTTCAAATTCCGTCATAGGGTCAAGGCAAATTGGGCAAGGATGCTCATTTTGTGAGTTCAAGTAAACTGCTTCGCAAGACTCACAATGCTTCACCATAATTGGCTGTCCAAGTGGATCAATAGACACTGAGTTTGTAGCTGATAATCGATACGCTGCGAAACCGGCTACTGTATGAATTTGGTGGTCACGCGTAATTTCAGCGCCTGGAGCAAACATGCCAACAGCAGCATCAAGAGATCTGTCTGCCACTGAGCTCCGGTCTGAATCCAGTGAATTTTTTGGTTTTTGACCATAAAGAGATCTAACTCGCGTAGGGAAGCCAAACATAGGTAATACTCCAAATTGAGCAAGAGCCTCGCTAAGTTCCATATCGGGACGATCTGCATCCAAGATGACAGAATCTATATCTGCAATTAATTTAGAGGGTAAATTTGCACACCAGACATCGACGCTATTTTCAAATTCTGTCTGAATCAAAAGTGCCGAAACTACTTCCGACCAATTTTCGTCAAGGAGTAATCGACATATCGGAACCTTATATTTACTTGTCCAATCAGAAACAATTCCAAAACTTCCATGCAAACTTTCGGAAGTATGTTTTGGTTGTTTCAATTTAGAAAGTTGAAGAAATGAACGTCTCAACATCTCTCCACAAACGACTCTTCGTACGACACTCTCTCTTCCCATCTGCAAGAAAGGTTCTGGGGGTGTATCAGATGTCATTCGTTCTGGATGATTAAAATAGTACTCGTCGTGACTTCTATCCCTACATAAAGTGAGAGCGTAAGAAAGTGGTTGACCTAAACGCCCTGCCCGGCCAACGCGTTGTTGATAGTTAAATCTTTGTGGTGGGACGTTCGCCATCATCGTGGCACGAAGTGATCCAATATCTACTCCGACTTCCATTGTTGTGGTCACGCTTAGAACATCGATACCATGCGTTAACTCTGATTCCCTTGGCGAAGGCTTAAAAGCATCACCTCGGAACTGACGCTGGCGACTTCTTTGCAAAGCAAGCGGTTTGGTTTGTCCTGTCAACTCTTCAATTCTAAGACGTAGAGGTTTCTGCTTTGATAACCAGGCGAAATAATCATCTTCAAGAACAGACTTTGCCTCAACCTCTTCAAGTAAAAACTGATGACAACTCCCTCTAACACAAATTCCGGCGGAATGATGGAGATGCAAGAAAGAGCATCGCTTGCATCTCCAGACAAATTCACTTGCCGCAATGGCATTTAACGGCAAATCATCCTTGCTTAAAATGGAAATATTCCAATCGCGTAAAACGCCAACTCCGTGCAAGGTATCTGAAACCCAGACTTCCAGTTCACTTGCATCGATAGTTATTTCACCATTTAAATCAGAAACGGCCTTCAAATACTTCTTTAATGAGCCTGGAATTTTGGCGGAAACTCTTTCGGAACGAGATCCCTCGTAGCGACCGGCTAGACCTAGAATTCTTATTGAGGAATCGAGAATCTCCTGGAGTGCGCGCTTGTCAATTCCATGAATCGACTCAAATTCGTGGCAGAAAGACAGAAAACCAACACCAACTGATTCCATGTCCCGTTCTGCTCTTCCATAGATGACTTCGCTTGCAATCTCAAGCTTAAGTGCGCGATCAAATGTACTTCTCATAATTCGACATTGTTCTTCGGAAACTTGTACCCATTCATCGTTTATAGGCTCATACGCCCGGTACCATGCAGTACCACCAATATTCTGAAATGAAGCTTTTGGACCCGCCGGAGAAACGCCTAGACCAACCAACTCTTTGGTAATGGAATTCACTAATCCCAACCAAGATTTTCCTTCGAAACTATCTTTACTTTTAAGCTTTATAAGCTCCGCATCATCCTCTGCGTCCGTAGCGCCCTTAGATTTCTGGAACTCAAGTTTTGCTATCCTTCTTTGAGCTTCTAGGACAGTATCACCAGGTCCAGATTCAATTTCGATTGTCGCCACTTGTCGCAGAAGGTCTCGATGGTGATTCAAAGCTACGCCAGCAGCGGTACGTGCCGCATCATCTCTGGAATCAGTAAAAATGATGGTCTTGTAACTCAAAGGCTTCTTATCTACAGCCAATGAAAGTGATCTTGAGAGTTGGGATGCGAATACTTGAGTCGCTATTGCTTGACCAGTTGTGTGGGCTCGGATCGGAGTTCTTACAGCTGAGTCGTTCCAAAACTCATCCATCACATTGCTTTTCCCGCTACTTCCGCAAGCGGGACAAGTTTTTGGCAATGATGGAAACGTTTCTTTTGATGACATTGACACGTTTGCGACCAGTGTTATACCCGAAGTTGGGACTGGATTTGCAGGAAGTTGCATGAGTCCTAGTTGTGGATTAAATCCCACTTTCTCAAATCTAAATTCTATATTCTGCTTAGAACCACCCACCTCTTTAGTATGTGTCCAAGGGGCTACAGTCGAATCCATGTTTGGCCAATACCACCTGTATTGATTTGAATTTCTTCGAAAAACCGGTTCTTTGTTTCCTGAATCCGGAACGTTTCGGGATAGAGACCCAAGGAATGCATTGAATTGGTTTGGGTTTGGATCCGCGTGAACTACAAATCCACCGAGACTGATATCGCCGCAATCAAAACAATAAAGCAATTCGAGGACTCGACATCCACAAGAATCACAACTCACCGCAGGCAGATCGAATAATTTCCCGATTCGTCTTTCATCAAAGACGTATTCCGGATCTATACCCGAGCATGATCTATTGGAACAAGCCCATAACCCTCGGGGGGTTCGCATAAAAAGATGTGAGCGAATCGGGATCAAATTGGTACCAACCCCGCTAGAAAGTTTTTGAAGTGCTTTATCGAGTTTAAGATTAGAATCTATACCCTCACCAAACATGTACTTAGATACTTGCGATAACGACGTTGCAACTACCTTTCCAGATTCATCAGAACAAGCTTGTGCAATAATTTGGGAAATCTCTTCTGAACTTAAATTCTCAACATCAATAGTTGAATCTTCTTTCATTTTGAGTGGCTCTAAATTTCTTGTCATTCCTCTTGTTATTAGAAATGAATCAGGTTTGGCCCCAAAAAATGATGCTGAAAAATCCTTTCCCCCATCGAGATCTGACATTGAAGCGCTTGTTGCGATAAATCGAATTTGTGGTGATTGCGGTGATATACCAATTCTTTGTAACAAGTTACGAATCACTAGCGCGACTTCTGATCCTTGAGTCCCTCTGTAGAGGTGCAATTCATCTATTACTAAGTGGAAAATGTTATTTGGATCGGCATTTATCCAATCTTTTGTCTGTTTAAATACGGTCTCTTCCTGCTCCCGCATGAGCATCGCGTTAAGCATCGAATAGTTCGTGACAAGAATATCTGGAGCAGAATGCATCATGTCCCAACGAGTGAGCATCTCTGATCCCATCGGATCCGATAGTTGATCTATTGCATCATCACTTGAGTTTGCACTCCTAAACTCCTGGACTTCTCGCGACATATCTTTAAGTTCATTTGCAACTCTTACGATTTTTTCTGCCCCACTCCTGAATGGCATCTCTCCACTTCCCATAGTGATACTTGTGTATCTTCCAAACCAAAACTGAAGTGAGTTAGTTTTTTCAGTAATTATTCGAATTGCTCTTCTAAGGCGAGTGATCTGATCTTCAACGAGGGCGTTCGTTGGATAAATAATCAATGTTCGAATTGCAGCGGGTCTCGTTTCAGACTCTCGAAGTGGTGACCATTTGGGATTGGAGTCACCCCACCAACGTTTAGCGGCAGGCTGTTCGCGCCAAGTTTTAGCTTCTAAAGCCAGGCGTAAGAGGATGGGAAGAAGAAAGGACTCGGTTTTTCCTGAACCTGTACCAGAAGTGACGACAATATTCTTTTCTTTTGAATTTGAAGAAAAAAGTACCCTCAAGGCCTGAGCTTGATGATCCCTGATATAGATTTCTCCGTCGCTCGCTGCAAATTTTCCAAATAGAGCACGTCCAACTAAATCTACTGTATCCCTTTCTAGGCCTAGCTCGTCTCCCAACTTGCGTAAGGAATGATTTGCGTCATACGGCATCACTGGCTCCAGAAAAATTTCTGTTGCAATCCGGCTATTTGCTAGAAGTAGCTTTCTCCTTTCTTGCATAAGTTTCGGAAACTTTAACCAGTACTGAGTATCAAAATACTTGAGATAGGCATCTATCAACTGGTCTTTCAAAATTGTTGGAGTGAGATTATTCAATTCTTGCTCTTCCTAATTTTGCTGCGAGAAGTCTTGCGGTCTGCGAGTTAATATTATTGTAGATAAGCAATTTTCCAGTTGAATCTCGCTCTGGCAGTTTGCCTGATGCTAAAACAGCAGATCGGCCATACAGTCCTGGCAGAGTTGCACCTAGCGGGACAATCAATTTTTTATTTGCATAATCGAAAGCAAGTAGCGCTATACCTAATTCTGCTGCCTGGAAATGTTTAGCCAATTCTGCTGAAACAAAACTCACGGAATTATTTCTCAAGTCTTGCGCAGTTCTAGTTACATATCGATTACGATATTCTCCTTGGATTCTGTACCCGCCAACCTCGTCGATGTTTGAGGTTTCAACCCAAGAATTTGATGCTGGTTCAAACTGCGATATGGATTCAAACCCAGGAACTGCTCTTTTAGGAAGAGATTCTACCAACTCAGCAATTGGAGGAAGAATGCTTAGCATTTCCAAGACAGGTTCTCGCAGATAAGGAATATTCATTTTATTCGAAATTACTGCGATATCAGATTGTTTCGCCCCGATGATTCGTGGAAGTGTGAAGCTTTCGATCTCTTCAAAACTAATTATCTTACCTTCGGTGAGAGAATTTCGTATTGATTCCAGTAGAGACTTGGAACAAAAACCTGTAATGACTATGTGATCACCGCAAGATGCAAAACTAGTGGGAGCAACTTCCCAACTTCTAATTTGAAAAAATTCATCTAATCGACAGTCAATGAGAGCAAGTTGATCGAGTTCAAGCGCGAATTGATATTTAAACAGCGCGCCAGGGTCTATGGCGCTCGCAAGCATTTCCAATGCCAAGCCCGACCCT
This sequence comes from Actinomycetota bacterium, assembly GCA_009701305.1. GTDB lineage: Bacteria > Actinomycetota > Actinomycetes > Nanopelagicales > Nanopelagicaceae > UBA3012. Next base: position 8,349 of record WLKK01000007.1, read on the forward strand.
CCACCGACATGCATTAACCCATCCAACACTTCCACGTGCCTTGTTCTTCTATTTTCGACAGGTGGCATGTTCGAAAGCGAGACCCTTGGTGTCTGCACAACAACTGCTTCTGCTGAAGTTGCAACCTTCTTTGCTACATTTTCTTTTTTTAACTTATTTCTTTCAGCAACCCAAGGATTTGCTGCAAATTTTTTGTGTAGGCCACAATATTTACAAGTGCCTTGAATGTTTCCTGAGTCACTCTTCTCAAATCCTTGGCGAGATCTTGATGGAACCGTAGGAGGTATTACAAAATTATGGCGAGCGGTTCCGAAGCAACTTGCAGCTGTCACGCTTTGTAAAGCAATTTGCTCAAATTTGCGGTTTGTCATATTCCCACTTGGTTGGTTAACCCACCAAATTTTTTCATTGGGCGGGATTTCTTCTGCATAAATTTTTACATTTGAGGCTTTCTTAGTGATAGATCCATCCACAAAACTAGAAATTGATTCTTGCAGAGGAACTGTTTGCACTACACCTAATACAGTATCTGTAAAGTCATGCACTAATCTTTCAGAGGATTTCCAACTTGCCTCATCTATGGAATCTGAAGATCGCAATCTAAGTGTCTTTTCTGTTACGGGCTTGTTCTCAGAATCCATGAAAAGTTTAACTGCGTAATTGTTATTGATGAGGGTCGATGCATCAATTTTCCATACTCCCGTAGCTTCATAAAATTCACGTGCTAGAACGACGGTTTCAGAATCATCCTCTATGCAGATTTGCATGGAGATTTTTTCTGCGCCTAAGACTGATCCACGGATTTCGAAGTCAATATCTGAATGCCATTTTGGTGGTCTTCCTGGCAATTGAAAACCCCCGGAGAAATTCAAAGTTCCACCGAAAATCGGCTTCAGGCCTTCCAGAGAGCCATCAGGAGAGAGTGACGAATTCTCGGGTGGCATGACAAGTTCCACGTTTATCGCCATTACCCATCCATCTGGAATTCCTGCAATGTCTTTAGCGCCTAGTACTGCCCATCCAGGCCGTGCGCACTTGCTCAATACTTCTGAAACTTTGGAAACAAAATTTCCATTATTTTGGATAGCCAAAAGAGTTCTGATGCCAATTTCCGTTCTTTCAACTTCTTGGTATCTACGAGATAATTCATCATGTCTAAAAACAACTAGACGTTTCGGGTAACGTTCAATGTTAAATTCTCGACCAATGTCGACGGTCAGCATTCCCTCAAGTAGATCTCGCGACCCAACTGGAGGAAATGAAGTGTCTGGTCGCCACCAGCCTGATTGGTCCATGAGGACTTGAATTTTCGCGTCGGCCTCACCATCACGTCTCTTTATGCCAATTACGTGGCTTTCTTTACTAGAAATCGGCGCGCTAAATGAAAAATTGAAGTGCATCGCAGAACTTGGGAATGAAGTCTCAAAGGCTTCAAGCCGCACCTGAAAATCTTGCTTAGAAATTTGGTCGTCCTCAAGGTGCCCGCCAGATACAGCCCCATCCCACAATTCAAGTTCCCTACAAGCGATACTAGCGATGCGCGTTTTTGCGTCGTCTTTCTCCCATAGTTTTTGTAACGGTTTGCTTGGATTTCGATAGGAACTAAAGTATGAATCTTCTCTTTTCATCCATGCATCAATAATATTTTGCATATCGCGTTCTACTAAACTTGTAAATGGAGAAAAATTATTTTCTCTAAATAATTTTGGGAGTTTTTTGCGATCAACAGAGCGTACTAATGCTTGCGAAAGCGCAAAGCCCACATATTTGAAAGCAGAGATTGAGTAAGCCGTTCCAATTCCACGCTTACTACTTAAAAATTTGTCAAGCCAAAGATTTAGTGCGGACCAAAAAATAGTTGCAACTTTACGATAACTTTCTTCAACTATTTTTTTGTCAGGAAGTCCTAAATTTCCTTGAAGTCTCGGATAGTAAGCATTCGTCGAATACCCGCCTTCTCCCCCCATGTCGGAGGCAGATATCGTAAAAGCAAGGAGGAGTGGAATGTGTGGGTAACTTGGAACTGGATTTGATTTCTCCACCGCTTCATTGCAGTTGCGGTACCAAGTTCCCAATGAGTTTTTCATCTTGTCAAATAAAATTGGCAAATCTGAATGGTGAATTTGTGAATTAACACATTCGAAAATCGTCTCTTCTAAAGTCGCGGGATCAATTCCCAACTCATTGGAAACCTGCAACTGAACTTCTTCAGTAATCTCCAAATAAACGGGGCGATTCGCCATTTCTACAGTAAATAGCGCTCTACAAAGTGCCTCATTAAGCAAATCATAGGTCACTAGTTGTTCTGCAATCCCTGAGTCCGCCGGGATTTCCAAGGTCATGACATCAGGGTAATGGGTATAACTGACATTCAAAATAGTCAATCCCTAACTTTGTCAGTGGGATCAGATAAGCTCCTGCTATGAGCTTTAGATTTGTTGACCTTTTTGCTGGAATTGGTGGATTTCATGGCGCACTCGGCGCCCTGGGGGGGGAATGTGTTTACGCCTCTGAAATTGATAAAGCAGCAGCAAGAATCTATTTGAGAAATTGGGGAATTGAACCTGAAGGGGACATAACCCTCGCGGCCAACGACACCACGATGAATGTGCCAGATCATGACGTTTTGGTTGGCGGGTTTCCATGCCAACCTTTTAGTAAGTCAGGAAAGCAAAAGGGCATGGAAGAGGCTCGAGGAACTTTGTTTTGGAATATTGCGAAAATTATTGAAATTAGAAAACCAAAAATAGTCATACTTGAAAATGTTAGAAATATAGCGGGTCCAAGGCATGCTCACGAATGGGAAGTCATTATTCAGACCTTGCGTGAATTAGGTTACCGAGTTAGTTCAAAGCCTTTTGTGGTTTCCCCACATCGAATTCATCCTTCATTCGGCGGACGACCACAAGTTCGTGAGCGGGTTTTTATAGCAGCAACAAGATTAAACAGGACCACAGGGAAACTTCACGAAGAACCACAGCTTCCCTCAAGGGAACAATTTGAAGCAAATTGGGATTCAAAGAAGTGGAAACTTGCTAAAGACTTACCCTTAGATCCAATGACTGCAAAAGAAAAGGCTAGCCTGAAACTTTCAGAAGCAGAAATTGAATGGCTTGATGCATGGAATGAATTTTTACAAATATATCGCGGAAATAATGCTGGCAAAAACCCACCAGGCTTCCCGATTTGGGTCGATGATTGGATTCACACAAAGAATCTGAAAATTCCCCGTGGGACTCCTAAATGGAAAGAAAATTTCTTGCGTAAAAATTCGGAACTATATTCTGCAAATAAAAAAGTTCTAGATGCTTGGCTCAAGAAATATAACAACCTTTCTCACTTTCCTCCGAGTAGGAGAAAATTTGAATGGCAAGCTCAGGATGCTAAGACTATTGCAGACACTATTTTACATTTCCGCCCTTCAGGGATTAGAGCGAAGAAAGCTACGTACGTTCCGGCCCTAGTGGCAATCACTCAAACATCGATTATTGGAAAGCACAAGAGGAGAATTTCAGTCAGAGAGGCAGCAAGGTTGCAGGGCTTCCCCGATTGGTTTGATTTCTTGGACCAAAGAGAAGCAATGTCGTACAAACAACTTGGAAATGCCGTAAACATTGGAGCTGTCTATAACGTAATTAAGTCTTTAGTTATTAGAGATATTGATCTGCTTTCAAAGTATCCAGAATTAACAAAAGCAATTCTAGGCGCCCCAAACTCACCTGATAACCAGTTGATGGAGTTCAAATCTCATTCGTATAAAGAAAGAACTAATTCCACCACAATTTTCCAACCTAGACTTGTCGATCTATAGGCTTAACTCAAACTCCAAGATTGATTAAAAGTTTGCTTAGGGTTTCTTCATCAATATTGCCACTCTCAAATTGCTGTTTCAGGTATTGGATCGTGGCAGCATTCTTTTTCATATCAGCCATGATAGGTCCAAGGTTCGGATAAGTCCCTGAGGTTAGGATTGACGTGACGACATCCAATTGCCAGACTTGATTAGCGGAACCAGGATTTCCCGGTGCCTGAAAAGGAATTACACAACCCGGATTATCTAGTGCAAATTGTTTTGTTATGGTTGCCTTTATTGTGATGGCCTCATCATTCTGCTCGATGCGGCTGCCGTACCCGATCGCTACTAGTGGATCGAAATACGTGATCCCCGGTAAGTAGGGGGCAATAAAAACAGTTGCGGTTTCATATGAATGAGAATTATTTTTAGCACTACTGCCAGATGACATCTTATTCTTGAGTCTAATCTCGCCCGATGGTTTAGCTTGTGCGGAACTCTTCAGCGACCAAAGCCCTTGCAAGTTATTTCCATATTGAAGTAAATCGAAACCTTTTTCAGAGTGACCTCCCGGTACCGTTTGAATTCCCGCTACACAACAAGCGATGGCCATGATCCACTCATATGCTCCACCAAAACCCATTCGAGCGCCAGGGTCCGAAGGGTTCAGTTGAGTTAGCACTCCTCTCATGGCGGTTTCCACTTCGCTGCCCAATTCTGGTTTTTGCTCGAAGCCCGACTTAAGAATTGAAAAAGGATGATTTGAGTTAAGTACTAGCCCTTTTTCTAAAACCTTTTCCATAAAGTAAGTATGAGCAAATTAGGGCGTTTTTGCAGCTGAGGCAGACCCTTTAAATATAGTAAAAGTTAATTTAAGGCTAGTTACACGTAGGAAATCTGAATTCCTTTATCTATTAGTCCAAAATTAGATCCTTCTAAACTATGGATTTTCTAGTCTTTGACCAAAGGATTTATGGACAGAAATCGAAAATTGGCCTCAAATCATGAAAAATCGTCTATCTTGTCTGCATGTAATACCCGCGGCCCGACGAGCTTCTAAAAATAGAAATTTTAGATATGCCCCCACCCGCACGATCACTTCGTGCTGTTTGGGGGATTTTTATGCGAGCTTTACTTCGCAAGACCGCAACCAACCTAAAGCAGCTTGGGAGTGATGGGTCATTGGTCGCTCAGTTATCAAATCAGATGTTCCATGTCGTCGGGAATAGTCCATCACCTGCAGAAAGTCGTTCCTGGGAATCGAGCTTGCCTGTATTGGCTCAGGACCTAATAGATTGCGGGCTCGGCGATGTAGACGTTCTTTTGGAATATCAACTTCCTTATACAAGTAAGAGAATCGACGCAATAGTTTGCGGTAGCGACCCAAAAACTGGGAAACCTTCTCTAATTGTTGTCGAACTAAAGCAATGGTCATCTTTCGAACTGGTTGCGGGAACCACTGATTTAGTTTCCATCGGTGCTTATGGTAACCAACCACTACTTCACCCTGCAGAACAGGTAAAACGTTATTGTGAACACTTAGAAGATTTCAATAGATTCATAGAAAATAGCGACGCAAAACTCATGGGGGTCGCTTATTTGCATAACTGGCTTGCAGTTAGGAATGCAGCTATTGATAAAATTCCAACATCGGTTCATGGTCAAGTTTTCCTTGGAAGTGAAAAATCCAAGTGGCATGATTTCCTCAAGGCAAACCTCTCTGCGAATAATTCAACTCTCGTTGCAGATGGTCTATTAAGTGGGAAGCTTGCACCAACAAAGCAACTTATGGATCTCGCTGCCGATGAAATTCGTAGTCAAAATCAATTTGTTCTGTTAGATGAACAAAAAGTTGCTTTCTCTCTCGTGATGAAGGCAGTCCGCGAATCCAACGAGGCTAATACCAAGACAGCAATTATTGTCACCGGTGGTCCAGGCACTGGGAAAAGTGTTATTGCCCTCGCTTTGCTCGGTGAATTATCAAGAGAAGGCAAGACCACGTTGCATGCAACGGGATCGAAAGCTTTTCGAAATTCTTTGCGGAAAATCGCAGGAAATAGAGCTCCGCAGGTTCAAAAAATGTTTTCCTATTTCAATTCCTTTATGACTGTTGCGCCCAACAGTCTTGAGGTGCTTATCTGCGATGAGGCGCATCGAATACGTGAAACTAGCGCTAATAGATATACAAAAGCTGATAATCGCACTGGTACGCCACAGGTGAACGAACTTCTTCGTACTGCACGTGTTCCTGTATTTTTCCTAGATTCACACCAGGTGGTGAGAAAAGGGGAGCTAGGAACACCCGAATATATTGAGAAGTCCGCTTCTGACTTAGGGATTAAAACTTATCGCGTTGATTTAGATGGACAATTTCGTTGTGGGGGTTCGAGACTTTATGAAAATTGGATTCTTGGCCTCTTGGATCTTAATGAACAAGCACCAAGTATTTGGGAAGAAGATCTCAATTTCAAAGTCTCTGTCGTTGATAGCCCGGAAGAGATGGAGTCTGTTTTAAGCGAAAAATTAAAAGAGGGATACAAAGCCAGAATTACAGCAGGATTCTGCTGGACTTGGAACGACCCGACCAAAAATGGAACATTGCCCTTGGATGTAAAAATCGGAACATGGCAAAAGCCTTGGAATGTAAAAGGTGACCGTGGAGTCGGCGGATATATGTCTGGTGAACTATGGGCTATTGATCCAAAAGGTTTTGATCAAATTGGTTGTGTGTATACCGCTCAAGGTTTTGAATATGACTGGAACGGTGTGATTTTTGGCCCTGACTTAGTTTGGCGAAACGGCCAATGGCTAGGAGTGATAGCAGGATCAAAAGACCCAGCAATGCGTGGGGTTTCGCAAGAAGCCTTTGATCAATTAGTTCGCAATACTTATAAAGTTCTTTTGACGAGGGGATTATCTGGAACTTTGGTTTATTCCGTAGATCCAGAGACTCAGAAACATTTAAAGCAATTAATTTAGTTTAGTAACGCCTTATGTCAGGTGTGTGGTGACTATGTGCTGACACGTCCAGGGAAAGAGGCGGATATGTTCACTGAAATTCAAAACATAACTCGCGGGTACATGATTGATAACAATGTTACCTAAGTAGTACCCTTCCTTTATGGGCTGGGGAACTTTCATTGCAGGCCGCGTTCTCGGGCCAAGAACCAAACGTTCAGGTTCAATTGGTGAAGGTCTGACCCACGCCGCGAAATTTTTGGAGAATAGAACTTATAACGTGGAGGCAGAAGTTCTAGATCGAATTCGAGAACTAAAGTCATTGGGCGAAGAAATAAATATTGACCAAATCCGAAGAGAAGTTTACCAAATTCAAGACTACCGCAGAAAACGCGGCCGGAGTCTGGAAATCGAAATTGTAAGAGAAGCTCAGAAATATGAAATCGCTGGCGAAAAATTTGACGTCAATCAAATCGAACGAGATTTATTTAATAGTAGGAGAGTTTTTCCTTGGAAAACTTTCTTCACCTGGCTATTTCTTCCAGAGATACCACTTTATAAATTAATCAGAGGCTCCCAGAGTAAAAATAGAGAGAACCAGTAGGCTTCCCAGTGACTACTTCCGTTAACTCTTAATTACTTGATAACCAAAGTTCAAGAGGTTTACGAAATGTCATCAATTCTGGAAATGTCGGCTTAGGTTCGTGCAGAACAAAGGAAGGTAGCCGTTCAAGTAGTTGGCGTAGTGCAATTTTCGCCTCGAGACGAGCAAGTGGCGCTCCAAGGCAAAAATGGATGCCGTGTCCAAAACTTACGTTTCCAGGATCAGCTCTGGTGATATCAAAGGTGTCCGGATTTTGGAATTTCTTTGGATCGCGATTTGCAGCGCCGATCATGAAGTGGACGCTGTCGCCTTTCTTAATCTGTTTTCCTAGAATCTCAAGATCCACTGATGCGATCCGGCCCGTTTTTTGGACTGAAGTATCAAAGCGAAGCGTCTCCTCTACTGCAGCCGGGATGAGGTCAAAGTTTGAACGGAGTAAAAGTTCTTGCTCTGGATTGTTTAACAAAGCGAGAACCATATTCCCGATCAGGCCCTCGGTCGTTTCGAAGCCGGCGAAGAAAAGTTGGATCGTGAGACCAACGATTTCTATATCAGTTAGTCCATCGCCACTTTCATCTTTAGGGGCATTTACAATTTTACTTAACAATCCATCATTGGGATTACGACGAAGTTCGACAAATAGTTCTAACAAATATTCCTGGGCTTCGCGGGCAACAGTTTCTCCGTGTTCGGCCTGTTCTGTCGTAAGTCGAGCTGAAGCAGTGAAATCAGCGAAACCATCAGCCCATCGTTTGAGGTCCCACCTTTTCTCGAGTGGGATCCCAAGGAGTTCACAAATTACGATTGCAGGAAGTTGGAAGGAGAAGTCATCTACGAGATTGAATACATCCTTAGACATGGCAGCATCCAGCAAGTCGCTCACGATCTTCTCGATGTTCGGTTCAAAAGCAGTGACGCTTCGCGGTGTGAAAGATTTATTAACTAGGCGCCGGAGCCGAGTATGTGCAGGTGCATCCTGGAAGACAATCCAGTTGCTGACATTAGTAATTGCGTGCGACAAATTTTCGAGTTGATCTGGTGAAAGATGCGAAGAGGCTTTTGCTATGCGTTCGCTTTGATTGAAGAAATCATCTCCCCCAAGCCCTTTTTCGACTTCATTAAATGTTGTCACAATCCATGCTTGGGCGATCTCGCTCCAAAATACGGGTGACTCTTCATGAAGCTTTCGATAAATCGGGTAAGGATTGACGAAATAATCACCAACGAGGAATTGCGAAATGCCTGTCTGATTTATCGCCATGAAAACCTTCCCTAAGTGCGAAGTCAGAATACTCGCTAGTGCGGTGTATAAGACCTTACTTCAGATAACTTTTAATCACAGCTTTTAGTTTTGCACATTTCGTTAGCAGCTAAAAATATCAAACTGAGTATCGAGTTAGTTTTCCCCTGCCCGTTTCCTTCTCGAAACAAGTTGAGCACGCTCGCCAGCGTTCACTCACTTGTTTTCCCTGCTAATTGCAGGGGAAATCGAGAAGGGAGGATGTTATGGATTATGGAAACTGGATCGCCCTATTGGCGATTTTCGCTAATTTAATAATTTCGATTATTAAAACGCGAAAGGCTCACCCAGAAGATGAGTGAGCCCAGATTCACAAAATCCCTCTAACGGAGGGTAGGTGGTTTCGGGAAGAAATTCCCGGACCATCTGAGGAAAGCGTATAGCAAGTTGATTTTGAAATGTAAGAAAATCTCACAAAATTGCAAACTACTTTGGGTAACTTTTTTCTTAGAGGCTGTTGTCTCTGATTGTTAAAATCGAACCCACTACACTTCCCTTAGGTCAAAAGGGTGCTCTATCCAATGAGTTACAAAGTTGAAGGCCCTGATAGAAATGGCGGGGTCTTTAACACTTAATCATCGGGTCGGGGGTTCGAGTCCCTCACAACCCACTCAGCACGCATAGCAAGTTACTTTGGTAATTACTTCGGGATGTATGTCAGCAGAATCTTAAAACGAAATACCGCCCAAGTATTTACTTAATTCTTTTTAGCTTTATCAACACAAATAACCCTGATAAAAATAAGAAAAGATTTGGGATCCACCAGCCAAGATTAAAAAAGCCTTGAATGCTCCAAAATACAATCGCCATACCACCTGCCACCATAGTTAAGGTCGCTGAAACAATTAGCAATGTCCAGTTTCCCTTTCCTTTAATGCCAAGAAATCCAGTAATGGAAGCTGCGATATCTAGCGGAAAGAATGACCAATTCCATGCCTTTACATTCAAGTCATCGTAATTTTGAAAAACCCAGTCATGAGGAATTAGTCCAAATACGATTAATCCCCAATAAATAATAAACCCAAAATCTATAGAAATAAGTAAGTTCTTTGTGCCTTTCCCAACAACGTGTTCCATTAGTGAGCTGCTCCACCTAAATTCATAATTACAACACCAACAATGATGATAACCATTCCAACAATGTTCATTCTAGAAAGTTGTTGGTTAAAAAATATAACGCCTCCAACAGCTGCTCCAATAATTCCTACACCAGACCAGATTGCATATGTAATGCCAACATCTAACTTCTTAAGTGACATTGCCATCAGAGTAAATGCGGTTGCATAGCCAAATAAGACGCCGATTGAAGGTAATAACTTACTAAGTCCATCGCTTGCCTTCAAACAAAGCGTGCCTACAATTTCGGCAGCAATTGCAATTGATAATAAAACCCAAGCCATAGAAATATATTAGCAAAAAAGGGCATCCGCCCATATCTGACCTAAATCTGTTCAATATCTAGCAAATGTCAGACCCATTGACTAATATGGGTTGTGGATCAAGATCAATTGAATCCATATGTGGCCCATGAAGGATATGTAGTTCGAGTCCCTCACAACCCACTTATGTAAGTAAATCCGAGTAACTAAGAAGATGATTGCTGTGCCACATGATTGGGCAGTAGATACGAAGTTGTTACAAGCAATGGTTTAGTCATAGATAGCAAAGGGCTAATCAAGACTTAGAGATCGTCACTTGATCGTGATCGCCTGACTTGGTCAAAGTAATTGAAACTCCATTTGTTACCAGTGTTTCGCCCTCATAAATAATACGATTCGCATCGAACTGAGGTGCATATCCGCTTGAGAACGATCCGTGATAAACGGTTGGATTGCTAATGAAGTCTGCAAATCCGCCAGTTTCAACTCGATTACTATCCTTGGCAGTATCTACTTTATATACAAGTAATCCATAGAAACCAAATGGTAATCCGGCCCAATCTGTTTGTCCGCTACTCCACTTATCTCGACGGCGTGATTCGATCACAAGTACCTCATGCGAAGAAAGTCTTACCATGATTGCCTTAGTGCCAATCTCATCACGCTCTAATGGACTCAATTTGATATTGGCCCTTTCAAGTTTGCCGACTGAAACGCAATAGAACTGATCAGGGATCTGCCAATCTAGAATCAATAGATCCCAAGCATCAAGCACTAGCGATGACCCCGCTTGATTAGTCATTAAGTTGAATGGAGATCCATCTGATGGTGCGTGTCCAGCCAAACCATGAGGGTGCATATTTTCATGAATGAACCAAGACCAAATCGGCATTTTATTCTGATAGAGCCAAGCCCCAGTTGCATTAATTTGAACTCCTATATAGCCCTTATTTGTTTGAATTCCACCAAAGGCAGTCATGGCATCCCAAATATTCACAATTTTCTTTGGATAAACGAAGAAGACTACTTTTAAGTTTGTGTAATCAAAAGAATCTTGAGCACTAGCCATTAGATCTTCTGCGAGTTGAGAGGGAGATCGAAGAGTGCCTACTTTGGCACCAGGTAATGGATTTTGCTGAACTGGGCCAGGGTGAATCCACACATACTCACTTGAATCCTTTGAAGCACGTATCCAATTTTTAGAGGTTTGGATTTCATAAGTCATTTTGCTGTTACTAAATTGCTTTACCCATTCATTAATCTTCTTTATTTCTGGATCGATGATTTCACTAGGCGATCCAGTTCCAGGCACGTCCGAAAAATCAATCGGGATGATTGCGACTTTAATATTTCCAGCAATCGGAATACTTGGTGGATAGGCTGCTGATGTGACTGGGTAGGCAATTGCCTGTATTCCAGGGCTCTTAGTCGCACGCATGTCAGGCGCCCTGCAAGTTTCTAAACCTTCTGGTGACGAAGCTAATCCGGGAGCCGAAGGAATCAAACTCAACTGAAAAAACTTAAACCTATTATTTGCAACATATCTGCACTCAAGAATTCCCGAGTTATTTGTTATTTGCTGGCCAACACTAGAACAAGAGTCTCCATCTTTAAACATCGGAGTCGGAGTTAATGTTGGAGTTGGCAAAGGTTCTACCGGTGGCTTTGCACAACCAGTAGTTACTGTTGCAGAACAAACTATTGGAGTTGGATTCGGTGGCAATTTCACAACTGCAACGCCTTTATTCCAAACCAACTTCTTTTCTGACTTAATGCAGGTATAGGTCTTATTTTGATAAGTAACCTTTTGCTTATTGACTTTGCATATGGATCCAGGAGTTACCTTTTGCGCTGAAACGGCAGTTATTGGAATCAAAGTAATTGCCAGGGCAACTAGAAATCCTTTGGCGACACTCCCCCTGATGTGCATTCTCAAAGGGTAACGGGGAGACCAGGTCTTGACCACAAGATTGTCGATCTTCAGGGTGCGGCTTTGAAGGTTATCGAGATGCCATGAGTGGATTTATCTTTTAGTATTTGAGGCAACACTCTTGAATCGAATTAAGGATTATCTTCGGTGAAAATTATTGATCTCGGCGCTGATTTAGAAAGCATTGTTGCGCAGGAGTTTAAATCCTTGCATTCAGGTGGTGGGCGAAGTTCAATTCAGGGTGGCCAAAGTGCTGCAGATAGCGCGCTTGCTCAGTTGAATATTGCAGGTTATGCAAAGGATCGATCAGAAGTATGGCCCCGTGAGGCACGAGGGGCTTCAGTGCTATCTCCTTACATTCGTCATAACTTGTTGCCTTTGCAAAGAGTCTGGGATCACGTGGCTAAGGCGCCGTTTTCAGATCGTGAAAAATATCGTGATGAATTGTTATGGCAAGAGTATGCGCGCCATCTATATGCTCGAATCGGCACACGACTATTTAGCAATCTGCGTTTTGAACAAATCTGGGATAAGCCAGGTAACGGTTGGCCGGAAGGTATGGCCTGTGTTGATTTTGCTACAAATGAACTAGTCGAAGATGGCTGGTTAGTTAATCAAACCCGGATGTGGTTGGCCTCGCACTGGACGGTACGTAATGAGTTTGGTTGGTTGCATGGTCAAGAAGAGATGTATCGCCACTTACTTGATGGCTCGCGGGCGGCAAATCTTTTAGGTTGGCAATGGACTGTTGGAACCGGTACCGGCAAGCCCTATGGCTTTGCGCGTTGGCAAGTACAAAAGCGTGCGCCAGAACTTTGTGGTGGGTGTGCACTGAAAAGTAAGTGCCCGATTCAGGAATTTCCGGATGAGGTTTCCTTAGATGCGGCTCCTCATGAAGCGCTACTTTTGGCTGACCCAGATCTTGCGGCAACTACTGGGCCAATTATAGTTAAAGAAAATAAAACACCTGCGATGGTTTTGTTAACGGTGGATTCATTAGGAGATGCAGACCCAGCGTTGGTGGCGAATCCAAAATTACCGGTGGCTTTTGTCTTTAATGAAAATGCACTGGCAAAACTGCAGCTATCTTCAAAGCGGATTTATTTTTATCTGGAAACTTTGCAGGATTTAGCGACCCGGCGAAACTTAACGGTTTATCTCGGTGATCCCTATGAGTTTGCGCGGCAGAATTCTGTAGCGATTACTTATGCGCCAGTTCCGAGTTTTGCTAAATTCAAAGATTTAGCGCAGATTCATCCATTCCCTTGGTTGAAATCACCACATCCGCTTTCGGTTCGATCCTTTAGCGCTTGGCGAGGGAAATTAAAATAATTTATAACTCGTGGAGCTATTTACTCTTAAGCACTGTTACTTGGCTAAGTGAATGGCTGACAAGTATTACAAAATATATCTATATGTGCTCATAAAGAAAAGATTTTGTATGCATGATTAGACATCAACAACTACCAATGTTTTTGAACTGCCTAATTTCAAAAGCAGGCACAGAAGTTTTACCACCAATTGTTGTGTAAGTGACACCGCCTGTAACTGTCACCTTTGCGATAAATGCGGATTTTTCACTGAGTTTAAGTAGGCTTTTTGATGAACCGGTAAAAATTGCGTTTATTCCATTCGAGAAGTACGACTGCTCCTGAACCGGCGAGGCATAGCCACGAAACTTAGATCCGCCTGTGTTCGCATCAAACTGAGCGACACAAGCGTAAACGATGTAATTTTTATTTTTTTGAGTTTTTGGCATTCGTGTTAATGTATTCCAAGCTACATCGTCCGGGACGAGAAAGTTTATCTTTTTATACCCTGATGGACACGTTGCGCCAGCTGCAACCGTTTTCGATGTGTTTCCTTTTGCGCAATATTCTCCCATCGAATTAGCTTTTGCAATCGCCTCGTTCTTCTTGGAAGCTAAGGGGAAAGCGGTTTTTTCTGACAAGGCTAATTTTCCGGTTTTAGACTCAAAGCTAACGGTGGTTACAAAATTATATGGAGCAACAGTCCCTGCTAAAGAATAGGCACATAGTTGAATTCCATCTTTTTGCAAACCATTTTCTAAGCCGTATTGAGTTGCTGTCGCAACTTCTTTGCCCGCTGAGTCCACTATCGAAAAGAGGACGGTAGATATTTCCGAGTACGGATCCATTACATTAAATTGAAACTCGGTGTCGGTACACTCTTGAGGAAAAGGAATCAACTCAAATTTTGTAACTATCGAAATATATCCGCTTGAAGTTGTTGGGCGCTTTGGGAAGCTAGAGGCTGGGATTGTTATCGAGACAACCGCGTCTTTTTGTTTTGAGCCGAATTCACGCAAGACTTTTACAGTCCCCTTAAAATCCCGAGTTAAATCTATTCCAACAAAGTCTGAACCTCGAATATAGTCCCAGAACTCAATTGTTCCGTTCACCCCAGAAGAATATCCAGAATCGTTCACTAATTCTTTTCCATTTGCATCGAGTAAATTGAACTCAGCGTAATCCCCTGAACCGATCATGTTTCCATTAATTCCTTTGAGAGTGAAGCTCCACTTTTTATCGATAAGTGTTTGAGCAAAATCGGGATAGTCAATTGCCCAATTACCCCCGGTTGCAGTTCCGCTAGCAAAAGCAGACTTAACTTGCAAAGCATTCAAAGGTACCGCGACTATTGAAAAAATTAAGACAAAAAGGGCTATAGAATTTTTTCGCATTTAGTACCTCTCTTCACCCTATGAGCGCATCTTAATTTAATCAGAGCTGGTTTTCTCCAAATAAGGTGAGATTCTCTTATAAGCCCAAATCGGATTAGCTCTGACGCGAAGGTGCCTCTTGATACAGAGTTTTTGGTGTGTGTGAGATGCTTTTCCCATGAGTACATCCACTCCAGCACAGGACAAAGTAGGCCGAGGCATGTTGATCATGCTGCTGATTACTGGGGCTGGTCACTTCATTGTTCCGGGGCCGGTTGATCAACTTGTTCCCGCATTTTTGCCAGGTGAGCCCAGGCTTTGGACCTATTTAAGTGGTGTGGCCGAGGTTGTTATCGCGTTAATGCTTCTTGCTCCCCTTGGTAAAAGGATTGCTGGAAAATCAATTCGATTGTGGGGTGCATACAGTGCCTTTGCGCTCTTCATCGCAGTCTTTCCGGCCAATATCAATATGGCGATCCAGTGGAGTTCACGGGATATGCCAGAACCACTACTTGCGTATGTGCGGCTGCCTTTGCAATTTGGACTTTTCTATTGGGCATGGGCACTGGCTAAAGATATAAAGATTAAGAGCGATGCTGTAATGCGCGGGCATAAAAACATGGTTCAAGAACAGTAATCGAAAATGAAATTAAGAGTAGTTGCGCTCCTACTACTTATTTCACTCCTGAGTGGATCTTTACTTGCCCCAGTTAGTGCAGCCGATTCTTTCCCGATGCCACCACAACCTAAATGGTGGGCTCAGAGTGGTTTGACTGATGTGCGGTACGGAATTTGGTTGCCGTGTAACGCCGAATGGGGAATCAGTAACGATTGCGTTCAAGGAATTAATCTCTACAAATTAGATGGCAGTGCAGCTGGTCCACTCACCTATCAACCACTCAAAGGTTTCGAGCCAAGCAAGGCGGTTCAAGAATGGGTGATAACCCAAACACCTGGTGGTGAGGCAATCGAAAATTCTGCTCGCGTAAAAGATTTGATGGATTCGATTGGTCATTGGAAACTACCAGATGGAATAACTAATACTGATGGCACTAACTTAATTAACTCCTACATCCACTTGATGCTGAATAGTTTGCAAATCAACACAACTGGTTACGATCAAGATAAAAGTTCGCTCCCCGAAGGTTATTACTTTGAATTTCAAATCAAGAGCAGCAAGTTTTCCAAAAGCGTCAAATGGGTGTTGTCTAATGTGCGCGATCCACAAATTAGTATCTCTGGTGATCTGATCACAGTAAAAGGAGTCCCCGAAAATAGTCCCTCCGCAAAGTTCGGAGATCAAGTCTGTGAATCAAATCTTCTTCGGGCAAAAACAACCCAACGCAATATTGCCATCAATCTGATTTATAGTGATGCAGGCAATAAGACCACAGATACTCGTCCCGATGATGTAATTCTGGGTACTAATGGTTGGTGGTGCCTTAGTGATTTCCGCTTTGATCGTGAGAGCCAGCAAATCATTGTCAAAGTTGGTAACGCTCACTTCGATGAATTTGGCAACGAAATCCAAGGTTGGATGGAGTTGAAAGTAAAAGGCAAGCGCGCCCGCGAATGGTGGGGCATCGACCCTGCGATCGCTGCAGGCTATGCAAAAGTTCAGATTTCCTATCAAGATGGAAGCTCAAAGATTGCAACTGTAACTTCGGTTTATGATCCCAAAAATGATTGGATCAATCTACGCGCATATGGATTTACTTACTCCTCACCGCAATTAGCGATCAGCTTTAAAATGCCCAAGCAGACCCCCAAAATAGTTGAACCAAAGAAGACGACTATTACATGTATGAAAGGTAAATCTTCCAAGAAGGTCAGTGGCATAAAGCCTAAATGCCCTAGTGGATACAAGAAGAAGTAAGTACCATTTCTGAAATCTTCTTGACTCTTAGTTAAGAGTTAAAAATTACGAAGAGTAATAAAAGCAGAGTGGCCTCACGCGACGAACCGTGAGGCCACTTAGTGTGCGTACCACTGGCGGGAATCGAACCCGTTACACTTCCCTTAGGTCAAAAGGGTGCTCTATCCAATGAGCTACAGAAATAAAGACCCCGTCAGAGATGACGGGGTCTTTAACATTTAATTAACAGTTGTTAATTTTACACAGTTCGTTAGTAGCAAAAAATATCAAACTGAGCATCGAGTTAGTTTTCCCCTGCCCGTTTCCTTCTCGAAACAAGTTGAGCTCGCTCGCCAGCGTTCACTCACTTGTTTTCCCTGCTAATTGCAGGGGATATCGAGAAGGGAGGATGTTATGGATTATGGAAACTGGATCGCCCTATTGGCGATTTTCGCTAATTTAATAATTTCGATTATTAAAAGGCGAAAGGCTCACCCAGAAGATGAGTGAGCCACTAGCACCATAAATCCCTCTAACGGAGGGTAGGTGGTTTCGGGAAGAAATTCCCGGACCATCTGGCGAAAGCATATAGCTAATTGACTTTGAAATGTAAGAAAATTTCCCGAAATTGCAAACTACTTTGGGTTACTTTTTTTCTTACAGTTGGTTGTCTCTTATTGTTAAGATCGAACCGCTACACTTATATTACGTCAGAGGGTCGCTCTATCCAGTAAGTTACAAAGTTAAAGGCCCTGTCAGAAATGACGGGGTCTTTTTCTTTGTGGAAACTGGATCGCCCTTTTGGCGATTTTCGCTAATTTGATAATTTCGATTGTTAAAAGGCGAAAGGCTCACCCAGAAGATGAGTGAGCCCAGATTCACAAAATCCCTCTAACGAAGGGTAGGTGGTTTCGGGAAGAAATTCCCGGACCATCTGGCGAAAGCGTATAGCTAATTGAGTTTGAAATGTTAGAAAATCTAGCGAAATTGCAAACTACTTTGGGTTACTTACTCCGAAAACCGGCAGGGCATTTAGGGTTGGTTCCAGTTACTTTCCTTACTGTTTTACCCTTTATGCAAGTGATTGAAAGCTTTTTAGCAATAACTTGTGGGGATGGTGTTGCTGCAGCCGATGGTGTGGCTGACGGAGTTGGTGTTGGTGCGGGTGTCGCTATCACCTTATCTTGTTTTAATGAAACTTTTAAAGTCGGTGATGAAAATTGGAAATTGTTAGCAGTCAAATACAACCAACCATTTTTTTCATTTACAACAGTTGTTGCAATCTGAGGTGTGCCGTCGTTGCTTACTATCGAAATTGAAGCTTTGATCGGAGCATTTGAAAATCCGTAAATGCAACGTGCTACTTCGGAGCGCATGACAAGGTCATAGGTGCCCTTGAAAACATCTGCTCCATTTGGAAGATAGTGAGGAGCGGCAACTTGATAATTTAGATCTCCTGCATCTTTATCGTATACAGGTGGACCCGGTGAATATGCAGTTGCATTAGTTGTAACAATTCCGTTTAATGCCGTTAGATCAGTAAAACATTTATTCGCACCTTGTAGCTCACGCTGAGTTAGTGAACGAAATGACCAGAACTGAGGTACAACCGTCGCAGTGTTGTCGACATAAGGTAGCCAGAGATTTAGTTCATCCATTGCTGATGAAGAATAAGGACTTGGAGCTGTAGTCCAGGCACGCACGCTGTAATCTGTTGATCGAGAAATTGTGTTCGACCAGCCTTCACCACCATTTATAACTAATCCAGTACTTCGATCGAAATATTTTCCCGAACTTGGATCATAATTATTCTGCAATTTAGTTGGCATATCGGCCCACATAAAGTGCTTATAAACCGTTGGAACACCTATTGGATTGGCTGTAACTGTTAAGAGGGTATTTGTTCCAGATTTTTCAATGGAGATTTCTGGATTAGTCATTCGCCCATGCATCCAGCCTGCCGGTGTAATTGAAAGACGCACTTTCAAAGCAAATCTGAAATCTTTTGGGTAGGCCTGCTTTTGCGCGCAGAGGCTTTCACCTACTGAGCCATCAGCGCAACCAATTCCAGAACTTCCGCTTTCATTCCAGATATAACCTGAGCCTTCATTATTCAATTTATTCCAGCCGGTATTACATAATTTATTTTCGCTCAAACACCATGGAAATGAATACTGTTTAGGCTGCAATTGCACAGGAACAATTCTGGAATGAACTGAAGTTAATTTTGCGGAGCCGCCTTTAGAAATATTTCCAGACATTATGAAAGATACAAAGTAGGTACTTCCAGCTGCTCCTTCGGCTCCAGGGATGTTAAATAAACTTGCACCTCCCCCAGATGGGAGATTGGCACTAGGACTGCCTTCAAATTTATTTTGCGCAGTATCTGGGAAATACCGCATGAAAGAACCGGGGTACACCTTCCCACTTGTATCAATTGCACTTACTGCCTCAATGCAATTTGTTTCAATGGCCGAATTACAAACTGGAATCTGGGCATAGTAAATAAAATTCTGAGCCGCTGAGCACTTTGGATCATAGAGTGAGGAACATGTGGGATCTTCTTGGGCCTTGGGTCCAATTTTTGCTTGATCTAAAAGAGCAGAATAATCACGGTCTTCTGATGATCTCTCACCGAAATAACCATTTTGGCTACCAAGCCCTGTTGTGTTATCTGGAACTACCCAACCTTGATTGACATCAATAATATTTTCAGCACTCTGCGAGGGTGATGCAAAAACTGCTCCCACCATAAATAGGGAGCAAAAGAGCGCAATAGTAGAACGAAAACTAAATCGCATAACCCTGCCTCCGGGGAGACATTCTATACGAAAGAGAACAAAAGCAATTGCCCATAGCGAATGCCAATTACATGGACCTTTGGTTCAATCGCCAGCTTGTCAATCGTAAGGGCTTTAACTCGTAGGGATATCCCTATGAGGGACTCTGTGACCATGAAATGCTGTTATAAACTCTATTGTCTGGGGCAGCGAATGCTGGGCACCATAATCCCAGACTAGGTATGGAAAGTTAATCTTGGTTCATACTCTAAAAAAGATTTCTCTCATACTATTTTTTTCATTAATACTTGGCAATTTTGCCGTTGCTCCAGCCCAAGCGGATTTTCCAGCTTCAACAGGTTACGATCCCCAAGGAATTACAATTGACTCATTAGGAAATATTTATACATCAAACTATAGATGGAACGGTGGACTTTACACTGTCACAAAAATTACCCCAGATGGTGTCTCTTCAATTTTTGGAACAACAGGTACTCAGCCCATAGGAATCACGGTTGACTCAGCGAATAATATCTATACAGCAAACTATGGATCAAACAATGTCACAAAAATTACACCAGATGGCGCCTCAACAATTTTTGGAACAACAGGTACTCAGCCCTTTGGAATAACCGTTGACTCGGCCGGAAATATCTATACGGCAAACAGTGGATCCAACGATGTCACGAAGATTACGCCAGCAGGTGTCTCATCAATACTTGGCACAACAGGTGCAGGTAGTTATCCCGCTGGAATTACTATTGACTCATTAGGAAATATTTATACAGCAAACCAAGGTAACTACAGAGTCACAAAAATTACACCAGATGGTGTCTCATCAACTTTTGCTTATACAGGTCAAGGACCCCAAGGAATAACCATTGACTCGTCGGGAAATATTTATACAGCAAACACTCAATCCGACAGTGTCACAAAAATTACGCCAGAGGGTGTCGCAACAACTTTTGCCCAGACAGGAAGATTGCCCATACGAATCACGGTTGACTCAGCGAATAATATCTATACCGCAAACTATGGATCCGACAATGTCACAAAAATTACACCAGGTGGAGTCTCATCAATTCTTGGCTCAACAGGTAGTTACCCCAATGGAATCGCTGTTGACTCAGCGGGATATGTCTACACCGCAAACTCTGGGTCGTACACTGTCACAAAGCTTGACCCAATATCCGCGAGAAATCCGCTCTCCTTCTCTTTATCTTCAGCGTCGCAAAGTGTGACTCAAAATTCAGCAATTAGTACAGTAACTACTGTTTCAACTGGTGGTGAGATTTTGTCCTATGCGATATCACCAGCAGCCCCTACTGGCTTAACCTTTAATACCGCAACTGGCCAGTTGAGTGGCACACCAACTCAAATCCAAAGCGCAACTAATTATACGATCACAGCCACAAATACCGCTGGTTCAGCTACGCGCACATTTACACTCACTGTAAGTAAGGCAACTCAATCCACCTTAACCTTTGCATTAAGTAGTGCAAGTAAAATCCAACCCTACTCACAGGCTATTACGATGACTCCATCTGGAGGCTCTGGAACAGGGGCGATCACCTACGCAATTGCAGCAGGGGGAAGTGCGGCCAATTGCGCACTGGCTAATTCAACGCAGACAAATACCGTCACTGCATCATCAGGTGGCACCTGCCTAATTCAAGCAACCAAGGCAACTGACAGTAATTACCTAGTTGCCACTAGTGCCACTCAGACATTTACCTTCACATACGCTACGGCTTCAACAGGTAGTCTGCCTTATGGAATAACCATTGACTCAGCGGGAAATATCTATACCGCAAACAGTGGATCCAACAATGTCACAAAAATTACACCAGGTGGAGTCTCATCAATTCTTGGCACAACAGGTAAAGGGCCCTATTCAATAACTGTTGACTCAGCGGGAAATATCTATACCGCAAACGAAAACTCCAACAATGTCACAAAAATTACACCAAATGGTGAATCATCAACTCTTGGCACAACAGGTAGCTATCCCAGCGCAATAACCATTGACTCAGCGGGAAATATCTATACATCAAACTGGGGATCCAACAATGTCACAAAAATTACACCAGGTGGTAGCTCATCAACTCTTGGCACAACAGGTAGTAGGCCCTGGTCAATAACAATTGATTCAGCGGGAAATATCTATACCGGAAACGAAGGATCCAACAATGTCACAAAAATTACACCAGCTGGTGTCTCATCAACTCTTGGCACAACAGGTAGTAATCCCCGAGGAATAACCATTGACTCAGCGGGAAATATCTATACCGCAAACGTTGAATCTGACAATGTCACAAAAATTACACCAGCTGGTGTTTCAACAATTCTTGGCACAACAGATCCCGAGCCCCGAGGAATCACCACTGACTCCGCGGGAAATATCTATACCGGAAACTTCGGAGGCCCCACTGTCACAAAGATTACACCAGGTGGTGTCTCATCAACTTTTGGCTCTTCTCCGGGTAATCCCACCGCAATAACCATTGACTCAGCGGGAAATATCTATACCGCAAACTACTTCAATAATACTGTCACAAAGATTCTTTCAGCAGTCCCAGTCTTCTCTTTGTCTTCAGCGTCGCAAAGTGTGACTCAAAATTCAGCAATTAGTACGGTAACTACTATTTCAACTGGTGGCCCGATTGCATCCTATGCAATCTCACCAGCAGCCCCTACGGGCTTAACCTTTAATACCGCAACTGGCCAGTTGAGTGGTACGCCAACTCAAACTCAAAGCGCAACTAATTATACGATCACAGCCACAAGTACTGCTGGTTCAGCTACGCGAACCTTCGCACTCACTGTAACCTCAAAAATTACACCAACCTTTACTTGGTCTGGTCTTTCTAAGAGTTACGGTGACTCCCCCTTCACACTTACCGCTCCAACCGCCTCAACCGCAGGTACTTTTACCTACTCTTCTGCAAGTACAGGTGTGATCGCATTAAATAATGTTAATACCGATAGTGCAACTGTTGTTGGATCTGGAACATCGGTGATTACCGCAACCTTTACACCTACTAATACCGCTACTTACAACACCGCTACTACTACCATGACAGTTACAGTAAGTAAGGCAACTCAATCCGCCTTAACCTTTGCATTAAGTAGTGCAAGTAAAAATCAACCTTACTCACAGGCTATTACCATGACTCCGTCTGGAGGCTCTGGAACAGGGGCGATCACCTACGCAATTGCAGCGGGGGGAAGTGCAGCCTATTGCGCACTTGATAATTCAACGCAGACAAATACCGTCACTGCATCATCAAGTGGTACCTGCCTAATTCAAGCAACCAAGGCAACTGACAGTAATTACCTAGTTGCAACTAGTGCCACTCAAACATTTACCTTCAACGCGCCAATCACCCTCACATACGCTGCTGGGGTGTTAGGAACCGGAACTACTCCTACTTTATCTGGAACCTACTTTGCCGGGGATACAGTTACTGTCGCAGCCGGTTCAACATTGAGTCGCGCTGGTTTTACATTTAATGGTTGGCGCAACTCCAGCGAAACTTCAGTTGCAACTAGTAGCACCTTAACCCTTTCGACAAGTGAGACATTAACTGCTCAGTGGCGACAAACATCCCTTTTTGGATTAAGTGATAGTGAGATTACTGAGCTGCAAAGTTGGAACGCCTCAACTAGTACTAATTCAGGTACGGTGTCGGACTCAAGTAGCTCATTTACCGTAACAGTTCCAGGCAACTCCCTGCCCACAGGGACCACAGTAAAATTGTGGAAAATTGCAAACTCTAACCTTGCAAGAAGCAAGGTTGGATCTGACAAAGATTACATTTTAGATTTGGTTGTTTCCTGGCTTAAATCAGATGGCACGGTACCGACCGCGACTTCACCGGTGACATTTTCTATTTCTAATAGCACGATAAAAAAAGGGGCGATCGCATATCAAATTATTGGTGATTCGGTTACGCAGATTGGAACTGCAACAGCTGATGGTCAAATAAACTTATCGGTGACTGAGGATCCAGTTATTACAGTTGCAAATCCAGCTTTACTCTCAGCTACCGAGGTCGCTGCTGCCGCCGCCGCTGCTGCTGCCTACCAAGCGCAAATCCAAGCAGCAGCAATAGCCGAAGCTCAAGCAGCAGCACAAGCCGCTGCTAAGTTAACAGCAGCAAAAGAAGCATTGGCTAAAGCGGCATTAGCTAAAGAAGAAGCAGCTAAAGAAGCAGCGCAAGCCGTAGTAGCTAAAGATCTAGCTCAAATTGCTGCATTAACGGAGGAAGTAAAGAGATTAAATCAGGAAATCGCATCTTCCAAATCAAAACTGGCAGAACAAACGGCTATTGCTGAAAAAAACAAAACGCTTGGATCAGACATCGAGAAATTGCAACAATCTTCAAAAGCTAATGATGAAAAATTTACTGAAGCAAACACTAAGTTGAGTGAGGCAAGCAAGAAAATTACAGATTTGCTTTCAAAAGTTACCTCTACAGAAGCCGAAAAACAAGAATTGATAACCGCAAAGTCTAAAGAGGCAAAAGTTGCTAATGTAGCCAAAATAGCTGATGTGACCGCAACGGTAGAGGATTCTAAAGGTGTGAAAGTTATCGCTATCGCTGCTGTTGACTCATCAGGTAAAGATATTAAAGATGGAGATGGAAAGGTTGTTTTGCTTGCGCCAATAGTGGGCAATGATGGAAAAGCGGTCAGAACTGCAGATGGGCAAGTAGCCCGTGCTTCTCTTGCTATAACTTCAAGCGGTGAAGTTTTAATAGC
>WLKK01000070.1 GCA_009701305.1 Actinomycetota bacterium
GCGCACCATTGCAATAATCTGATCATGTATTCGTGAATTATTTTCTGCAGCAGAGCGCATAAGTGAGCCAAATAGATATGGGGCTCCACGTCCACCAACAGCCAAACGATTATCTCCAGTTCGCTGGCCGTAGGTAACTAGGTGACTGGCTTCAGCAAATGATTCACCATTAGATAAGCCAATCTGATCCCAAAGTTTTTCAGCTATCGGCTCTGTGGCAACCATGAGTGAATAAAGCGGAATACGTTCACGGCTGCCTTTGGCAAAGGCTTCTGTCGCAGAAATTACGGTGGTCGCAATTAGTGCACCTGACGGTGTACTTACCTTATGGTCAGTATTTCTAAGCGCTGGAGATTTTTCATAGATCCGTGCTCCTAGTTGTTCGACATGATCGGCCAAAGCCCGGACAAATCTTCCAGGATGAATAGTTGCGCAATCAGGAGTAAACAAACTACCTAATGCGCCATTGAGTTGAAATTTGGATAGTGTTTCACTTTGATTTAAGAAAGTAGCCGAACCAATATTATTTTTCAATCTTTTTAACTGACCACGATTGCGAGCAATGGTGAGTGAACCACCTTTTTGAAAATTAGCGTCAGGTGCGTACTTGCTTGCAAAAACCCCAATCTCAGCTATTGATTGCACTAAGTGAGGGGTTACTAAATCTGCTCCCATTTCACTTGGATAAAGCGCACTAACCCATCCGCCGTTTCTTCCACTTGCGCCGAAGCCAACTCGTTCTTTTTCGATTATCGCAATCTTTAAATCGGGTTTATTGCTCAGTAGGTGAAAGGCACTCCATAATCCAGTGAAACCAGCGCCAATAATTGCAACATCAACCTCTTCAGTTGCGCGCAGCGATGCTCTTTCTACGGGTTTACTATTTAAAGTTGCATCCCAAAGATTCATGTCCGACCTTCTGGCCACCTTGAAAGGTAATCAGGAACTGGAGTTCCTGGAATTAAATTTGGATCTGGAATTGGTTCACCATAAGTATGTTTGATCGGCAAGACTCCGGCCCAGATCGGAAGTGAATACTCTTCAACAGGATCTGCTGGAAATTTTTTAGATATTTTCACACTGGCCTCATTTAGTGGCATCGAAACCATTAGCGTGGCTTTACTCTCCTGTTCAGTGGTTAAACGCAATTCTTTGCTTCGTTCAGGGAATAGCTTTTCTGTTAAGTGTAAAAATGCATCCAATTTCTCCTGACCTTCAAGAGCACGAGCTTTTCCTAAAATCATGGCACTGCGATAATTCATCGAAGATTCAAATGCCGATCGAGCGAGTACTAATCCATCAAGAATTGTTAGCGTCACGCAAATTGGCGCACCTGAAGCAATCGTTTTCATAAGTCTGGAAGCACTTGATCCGTGTAAGAGCAGTTGGTCTCCAACGCGAGCGGCAACTACCGGTAAAACAAAGGGTTGGCCATCTTCAACGATTCCAACATGTGCTACTAAAGATTGATCTAGCAGGTCATATAGAGCGGCGGTATCTGTGGCCGCCTTGTGGGGGACGCGTTTTACCTTTGTCCGTTCGGTCGGGGATAATTCGCTCATCAGGCAATTAGATCACATCGAGAGTAACTCTTGTTTTTGACCTTGCTGACAAGGTCGGGGTTTAGCGCGTAACCTGACCCCACTAGAACTCCAAAAATAAAAGGGGCAAGTTACGATGAAAGCGCTTAAGAATTTTGTTGGCGGAAAATCAATTGAGTCTAAGAGCGGCAAGAGCAGCCAATTAATAAATCCAGCCACGGGTCAGGCATATATGACTGCACCAATTTCTGATGCGGCAGATGTAGACCACGCACTTAAAGTTGCTGAAAAAGCTTTTGGTGGATGGCGTGATTCCACACCAAGTGAGCGCCAACGCGCATTATTAAAAATTGCCGACGCCCTTGAATCTCGCGCAGAAGAAATTATTGCAATTGAATCTGAAAATACTGGAAAACCTCTTGCCGTAACTCGTTCTGAAGAAGTACCACCCATGATTGATCAAATTAGATTTTTCGCAGGTGCGGCAAGAAATTTAGAAGGTTTATCAGCAGGGGAGTACATGCATGGTATGACTTCATTTATTCGCCGTGAGCCAATTGGGGTCTGTGCACAAGTAACTCCGTGGAATTATCCAATGATGATGGCAGTGTGGAAGTGGGCTCCAGCAATTGCGGCAGGCAACACTGTTGTATTAAAGCCAAGCGACACAACACCTGCATCCACTATTTTTATGGCTGAAGTAATGTCTGAGTTTTTACCAGAAGGTGTTTTCAATGTTGTCTGTGGAGATAGAGATACCGGAAGAGCATTAATCAGTCATGAAATTCCACAGCTGGTAGCGATTACCGGATCTGTTCGTGCCGGAATGGAAGTTGCATCAGCTGCCTCGCAAGATGTGAAACGAGTGCACCTTGAATTAGGTGGCAAGGCACCAGTTGTTGTTTTTGATGATGCTGATTTAGAAGCTGCAGCAGCATGGATTGCAGTCGCCGGATTTTTTAACGCCGGTCAAGATTGCACCGCAGCAACTCGGGTACTTGTAGGACCAAAAGCTTATGATGATTTTGTAGCGCTACTTACCGAGCAAGCTAAAAATGAAATCAAAATTGGTATGCCACATGAAGATGTATTAGTTGGCCCGGTAAATAACGAGGCGCAACTAAAACGCGTTGCTGGATTTTTAGAGCGGACTCCAAGCCACGCAAAAATCATGACTGGTGGCGCACCGTTGAAACAACCTGGCTTCTTTTTCCCACCAACAGTGGTGGCCGGACTTAAGCAAGATGACGAAATGATCCAAAGTGAGATTTTTGGACCCGTCATTACAGTGCAGAAATTCACTGATGACGACGAAGCTTTGCGTTTTGCCAATGGAGTTAAATATGGATTGGCATCAAGTGTCTGGACTAAAGATCATGGTCGGGCGATGCGGATGGCTAAAGCATTTGATTTCGGATGCGTCTGGATCAACACCCATATTCCAATTGTGGCTGAGATGCCTCATGGCGGATTCAAGCACTCTGGCTATGGCAAAGATCTCTCAAATTACGGATTTGAGGATTACACCCGTATTAAGCACGTAATGACCAACCTCGAGGCCTAAATCTCAGAGTATTTGACTGTAAAATCTGGTCATATGGGCCTTTGAAGTCCTACGATCAGTCCCGCAACCTAAAACCTAAATTTCTAGATTAAGGAGAAATTCAATGAAGCCAGAGCTAACTCCGGAAGTGCGTTCAATCGTCCGCGCCCAACTCTCCCGTCGTCGCTTCATTGCAGGTGCAGGTGCGGTAAGTGGTGCAACTTTACTTGCTGCTTGCGGTTCGAAAGATGCTGAGAGTGGAAGTGCAGACGCAACTGCTAGCGCCCCTGTTGATGAGGGCGGAACTGTTCGTTGGGCTAACTGGCCGGCATATTTAGATTTTGATTCAGATAAGAAAACCTACACATCACTGGAAACTTTCAAAGCAGCATCTGGAATTAATGTTGTTTATAAAGAAGATGTAAATGACAACGATGAGTTTTATGGAAAAGTTCAGGGTCAATTAAAACTTGGCAAAGATATCGGTTATGACATTGTCACTCTTACTGACTGGATGGCTGGACGTTGGGTGCGTATGGGTTATACCCAAGCATTTGATGAAGCCAATCTTCCAAATAAGAAAAATATTTTGCCAACTCTGGCAAATGTTGGTTTTGATCCAGGTCGTAAAAGTACCTTAACCTGGCAATCTGGTTTTGCTGGGTTTGGTTGGAATAAAGAAAAGATTCCTGGTGGGATTCAAAGTATTGAACAACTTTTTGATAAGAAAAATAAAGGCCGCGTGGAAGTTCTAAGTGAAATGCGCGACACGATGGGAATTATTTTACAAGCGCAAGGTGTTGACCCTTCTCAACCATTTACCGAGGATCAATTCATGAATGCGATTGATTTTCTTCAACAGAAAATTTCTGATGGATTTATCCGCCAGGTAAAAGGAAATGATTACCTCGAAGATATGGTTAGTGGAGACGCAGTAGCAGTCATTGGTTGGAGCGGAGATATCTTCTCTCTCTCAAATGAAAATGGCGGAAAGTTTGGATTCCAAGTTCCAGAAAGTGGCGGAACTTTGTGGAGCGATAACTGCCTTATTCCATCTACCTCAAAAAACAAGAAAAATGCTGAAACGGTAATTAATAATTATTACGACCCAGCCGTTGCAGCCCAAGTTGCAGCATTTGTAAATTACATCTGCCCAGTAGTTGGTGCTCAAGCTGAAATGGAGAAAATTGATCCAGAGTTAGCTAAGAGTCCTTTCATTTTCCCTGATGATGCAACTTTGGCAAAGGTCCGGGTATTCCGCACTCTCACCGTAGACGAAGAGACCAAGTACTCAGAAGCTTTCCAAGCAGCAGCAGGAAATTAATTGTGGCGAATCACCCTGATGCAGCAAAAACGGGAGATTTAAAGTTAAGTAGTATCACCAAAAGTTTCGGTGATTTCCTAGCAGTTGATGATTTAGATCTGGTGATCCCCAAAGGTTCGTTTTTTGCGCTTTTGGGGCCATCAGGTTGCGGAAAGACCACAACTTTGCGAATGATTGCAGGGCTCGAGGAACCAACTTCCGGAAAAATTTACCTGGGGGATACTGATTTAACAGATACTAAATCTTATCGCCGGCCAGTCAATACCGTTTTCCAAAATTATGCTTTGTTTCCACATTTAACTATCTTTGAAAATGTGGCATTCGGATTGCGTCGCCGTGGAATCAAAGATGTAAAAGAACCAGTTGAAAAAGTCTTAGCGTTAGTTGAATTAGCCCACTTGCGTGATCGCAAACCAACGCAATTATCAGGGGGACAACAACAGCGGATCGCAGTCGCTCGAGCAATAGTGAATCGCCCAGCTTTATTGCTACTGGATGAACCTCTTGGCGCCCTTGATCTTAAGTTGCGT
Organism: Actinomycetota bacterium; assembly: GCA_009701305.1. Classification (GTDB taxonomy): domain Bacteria; phylum Actinomycetota; class Actinomycetes; order Nanopelagicales; family Nanopelagicaceae; genus UBA3012. The sequence goes on from WLKK01000070.1 coordinate 4,939, forward strand.
CGCCAGATGCAGATTGAATTAAAATGGATTCAAACTGAAGTTGGAATCACCTTCGTCCACGTTACTCACGATCAAGAAGAGGCCATGACAATGGCTGACACCATCGCAGTTATGAATGAAGGTCGGATCGAGCAATTAGGTTCACCTGCGGATCTTTATGAGAATCCTAAAACTGCATTTGTGGCAAACTTCCTCGGTCAATCCAACTTCATTAAGGGAACCGTTGAATCAACTTCTGGCACTGATCAATTTGTAAATTTACAAGGAACGAGGATTGCTATTCCGGCTGCCCGCAATAGCAGCACCCATAAGAGTCTTCTAGTTGGAATTCGGCCTGAAAAATTTAGAATTCACAATGTTGGAGATGCAACTACTGGAAACAAATTAGAAGGTGGCATCGTTACCGATATTTCTTTTGTTGGCGTAAGCACGCAATACCAAGTCGAGATGCCATGGAAGCAAGAGTTGATGATCTTTGAGCAAAATGATGGTGGAGCTCCTAACCTCCGTAAGGGAGATGCAGTCACACTTTCTTGGGAACCACATTTTACTTTCGCGCTCGATGGCGATGAAGATGTCAGATCAGGTTTAGCAGGAGCGGACGCCGAATAATGGCTTTTGCGCACGCTGGCACAGCAACAGCAAGTAAGCCCGGTCGCGCTGGAATGCGGATCCCATACCTTTTATTGCTTCCTGGTTTGCTATGGCTATTGATGTTTTTTGTTTTACCATTGATAAATCTGGCTGAGACCTCAACCAAAACTCCGATTGCCGGAGGCGAAACTGGCTCATATGAACAAACCTTTAGATTACAAAATTATGTAGATGCATTTTCAGAAAATAGTGCTCAATTTTCGCGCTCTTTTATTTACGCCCTTCTAGCCACGCTGTTAGCACTTGCTATCTCTTACCCCCTCGCTTACGCAATTGCATTCAAAAGTGGAAAGTACAAAAACATTTTATTAGTTTTGGTTATTGCGCCATTTTTTACCTCTTTCCTTCTCCGTACAATCGCGTGGAAGCAAATACTTGGTGAAGAAGGACCGGTAATTTCAATTTTACGAACTTTCCATTTGATAGGTCCTGACACTTCAATTACTGCGACCGCTCTTGCTGTAGTCACTGGTATGACCTACAACTTTTTGCCATTTATGACTCTCCCGATATATGCAAGTTTGGAACGAATTGATCCACGCTTAATGGAAGCGTCAGGGGATCTTTACGCAAATGGATTGACCACTTTTAGAAGAGTAACTTTTCCATTATCAATGCCTGGGGTAGTTGCTGGAACATTACTTACCTTTATTCCAGCAGCAGGAGATTATGTGAACGCGCAAATTCTTGGTAATCCGACTACTAAAATGATCGGAAATGTAATTGATTCAAGATTCTTCCGAATAGTTGATTATCCAACAGCTGCCGCCCTCTCCTTCACTTTAATGGCAGCAATATTAATTTTAATTACTGTTTACATCCGTCGAGCTGGAACGGATGAACTGGTATGACGCGCTGGCTATCTAAGAATTTAATCCGGATTTACGCAGCACTTGCATTCATTTATCTTTTTATCCCAGTCGCATACACAATGGCATTCTCATTTAATGATTCTGGAAAGCGAAATTTGATTTGGCAAGGATTTACTTTTAAGAATTGGTTGAATCCGTGCGGTGCCCCTGAAGTTTGCACTGCTCTTGGAAATTCAATCAAGATTGGTTTCTTGGCAACGCTTTTTTCTACGATTTTAGGAACAATGATCGCTTTCGCATTAGGGCGATACAGTTTCCGCGGACGTAGTACTACCAACTTGTTAATTTTCTTGCCGATGGCAACTCCAGAAATTGTGCTTGGAGCCTCTTTGCTTGCGATGTTTTTGAATTTGGGAATCAACCCAGGTTTTTGGACAACAGTTATCGCCCATGTGATGTTTTGTATCTCATTTGTGGTTGTTACAGTGAAAGCCAGAATCGCCTCGTTAGATCCAAAGTTGGAAGAAGCCGCTCGCGATTTATATGCAACGGAGTGGCAAACTTTCCGTCGAGTTACTTTGCCTTTAGTAGCCCCAGGAATAGCCGCGGCAGCCCTTCTGGCATTCTCACTTTCTTTTGATGATTTCATCATTACTAACTTCAATTCAGGGACGGTTAATACTTTCCCTAAATTTGTCTGGGTTTCATCCGCAAGAGGTGTCCCCGCTCAAGCGAACGTCATAGGCTCGGCGATGTTCTTGATCGCCCTAGCGATTGTGATTTCGGCTCAAATATATTCCAGCGCCAAAGCCCGCAGATTGCAAAAAAAGCACTAGGCTTTAGCCGTTCCACTACGAAAAGTTGGTTTCTTTGAGACCCGGTAGTGGGGTTGGACTCCGGAGGACCCGGGACAACCGAAATTGTTGGTTAAGGGGTGGCTCCGGTTACGGCCGGTTAGTGCGATGTCTGACATCGACCCAAAGATTGTTCGCCATTTACGAGATGCACAACCTGATCTCTA
>WLKK01000071.1 GCA_009701305.1 Actinomycetota bacterium
GCACAACAGACTGCTGATTCACATATCGCAGCTGGTGTAGGCGCAATTGTTGGTGCTGCATCTTCAGGTGTATCACTAACTGTTATCGATAAAATCTCAGGTGCTGGCATTGTTCACTTCTCACCAGCTAACACCTCCCCAGATTTGACCAGCTATGCAGACAATGGCTTCTACTTCCGTAGCGCTCCTTCAGATACATTCCAAGGTGCAGTTCTCGGACAGTTGATGGCGGCTAACGGCGCAAAGAACGCTGTTTTCCTAAACCTTGATGATGCATACGGAAACGGTCTTGCTAAGTACGGTATTGCTGGATTCACCGGAACCTCAACACAGGTTGTTTACAACCCACAAGCTGCTGAGTTTTCTGCTGATGTTTCAAAGGCAAAGGCTGCAAAGCCAGATGCAATTGCAATCATCGGATTCGATGAGACCACAAAAGTTCTTACCGAATTGATCAAGCAGGGTATTGGACCAAACAAGGTTAAGACCTACCTTGTTGATGGAAACCTTTCATCAGGTGCCTACAAGGATCTTCCAAAGAACATCATGAAGGGCGTTAAGGCAACACTTCCTGGCGTCTTTACAAATGATGAACTAAAGAAGCGCCTACTTGGTGTCGATCCTAAATTGACCGACTACTCATACGCTCCAGAGTCATATGACGCTGTAGTGCTAATTGCGCTCGCCGCTGAGCAGGGCAAGGGAACTGATGGAACAACCATCAGAGATAACCTCGCATCTGTTTCATCAGGTGGAACAAAGTGCACCACATTTGCAGAGTGCAAGACCTTGATCGCTGCTGGTACTGATATCGATTACGACGGAGTTTCCGGCGCAATTGAATTCGATGCCAATGGAGATCCATCTGTTGCAACAATGGGTGTCTATGAGTACGTAGCAAACGACAAGTACGAAGCACGTGCCGCTGAATTCATCACCGGTGCAGTACCTGCCGCATAGTAATAAATCAAGTTAAGTCATATTTACTTAATCGGTAAATACGCAAGAAAGAGCCCCGCTTAACGGTGGGGCTCTTTCTTATTCTTACGGCAGATATTTATACTTAATCTGATTTTAGAGAAGGGAGAAAAGCTTCATGGAGCACAACCAAGAGTATGCTGGACATGAATACTTCTCTCAACTTTATGGTGCCACCTCAGCAGAGGGTGAACCACAACAAACTATTTTTGATAAATGGCGCGACAAAATGTTGGTTAACGCCTTTAGAAAATACAGCGATCACAACTTAGCGACTTCAGATGTTCTTGATGTTGGCTGTGGTTATGGCTGGTTATTAGACGCATTTGAAGGTGCAAAGAGTTTGTGTGGGGTAGATATCGCTCACCATGCGGTTGAAGTAGCCGCAAAACGAAAACCAGCGAGATTTTTCAAACAAGGGGATCTGCATGATCCAAATCCATTTGCGCAAAAATTTGATTTGATTTTGGCGATTAACATTATTGAACACCTTAGTAATCCGGTTGCTGGCATCGAATCAATAAAAAATGCGGCAAAACCTGGAGCGATCGTCTTGGTGCATATGCCAACAATTAGCAATTGGCTGACTCGATGGGAATATGCAAAACTTTATGATTCAGACCCCACCCATATATATCGTCCATCAGGCAAAACAGTTCGCAAATTATTTGAAGCTAAGGGCTTTGAAACTTTGCGAGATTCGTACCTGCCGCATTTCCCGGCATTTCTCACCAAGATTTGGCCGATCCACCCAGCTTATTTAGCGGTCTTTAAACGCAATTCGTAAAATTTAAGCGTTTGCCGCGAGAGTTCCCAAGTACAACTCAATTACTTTAGGGTCATTAGCAAGAGATTTTCCAGTTCCAGTGTAAGCATTTCTACCTTGGTCTAAAACATATCCGCGATCAACAATTTGTAAGCAACGTCTAGCATTTTGCTCAACCATAATTACAGTAACTCCAGTGCGATTAATTTCGCGCACTCTAACAAATACTTCATCTTGCAAAGCAGGGGACAGGCCTGCACTTGGTTCATCAAGCAACAAGACTGATGGGTTCATCATCAACGCCCGGCCCATAGCAACCATCTGGCGTTCACCTCCAGAGAGAGAGCCAGCTCTTTGTTTCCGACGATCTCCAAGAGTTGGAAAGAGAGAGGTCACGAAATCAAAACGTTCATTGAATTGATCAGCGGCTTGATAAGCGCCCATTTGAAGATTCTCTTCAATTGTTAGGGATGGAAAAACATTATTTGTCTGTGGCACAAAACCGATTCCTTTTTTAACTAATTCATCGGCGCGCTTATTTGTGATCTCTTCTCCACGTAATTTAACAAATCCATCTCTTACTTTGACTAGACCGAAGAGTGCCTTCAATAAAGTTGATTTTCCAGCGCCATTTGGGCCAATTATGCCTACCAATTCACCTTCATTTGCATAAAGATCACACCCATTAAGAATATTTATCCCCGGAAGATAACCAGCGATTATCCCGCCAGCTTCAAGTAATAGATCATCACCGGCTAATTTTGTGGGTTCCATTTGGCTAGCCTCGATCCTGTTCAAGAGTGGAATCATGATGTGCGCCAAGGTATGCGTCAATGACAGCTTTGTCGCGCATAACGATATTTGGTGGACCTTCAGCAACAATTACACCTTGAGCCATAACAATTACCCAGTCGCTAATGTCGCGCACCATATCCATGTCGTGCTCAACAAATAAAACTGTCATTCCATCTTCGCGCAGATCCTTAATATGACCAAGAAGTGATTGCTTAAGAGCGGGGTTAACGCCTGCCATTGGTTCATCAAGCATCACCAACTCTGGTTCAACCATTAACGCTCTGGCCATCTCGAGAAGTTTGCGTTGACCACCAGAGAGGGCGGCAGCAAAATCATCGCGCTTGTCTATCAATTTAAATCTAGTTAGCAACTCTTCACTTCTTGCAGTTGCCGCTTTCTCCTGGTCATTCCAGAGAAATGGAAGTGCTGCCCGCAAAATTGATTCACCTTTTTGTTTTGTCGCCGCTAGACGCATATTGTCAATCACGGTTAAACGGTAAAGAGCTTTTGTTAATTGAAAAGTACGGACCATTCCCATTCGTGCAACTTTATGAGGGGGAGTTCCCGAGATCTTCACTCCATTAAAACTCCATGAACCTTCATCAACTTGGTCAAAGCCAGTCAATAGATTAAAGAAAGTTGTTTTTCCAGCACCATTAGGACCAATCAGTGCAGTGATCGCACCTCTTTGAATTTCAAGGTGGCTAACATTTACTGCAGTTAAGCCACCAAATTTACGTACAACATGGTCAGCAACAATTATTGGATCAGGTTTGCTTACTCCAGGGGTCGGGGTAATTCCAGCAAGAGCTGCTAACGCAATATCGCGACGTGAAGTATTTTGACTAGGCGCGGGCATCTAGAGCCAACTCCTTTCGGTCACCAAAAATTCCTTGTGGTCTAAAGATCATTAACATCATCAATCCAAGACCAACCAACATAAAGCGAATCTGTCCTACTTGATTAACTCCAATGAGCCATTCAGGGATGTACCCAGCACCAACCGCTTGGCGCAACATCTGTTCAATAAAGACGAGCAAAAACCAAAAAATAATTGAGCCGGCAATTGGTGCAAAGACTCGAGCTGCTCCGCCAAGAATTAAAACGGTGTAGGCAAAGAAGGTGAGTGCGGTTCCGTAATTGTCAGGCTGAACCGATTGACGAGAGAGCGCATAAACAAAGCCTGCAAAGGAGCCGACAATTCCACCAATAATCAGAGATTGCATTTTGTATAGGTAAACATTTTTGCCAAGTGATCGAACTGCCTCTTCATCTTCGCGGATAGCCTTCAATACGCGTCCCCATGGAGAGCGAACTAGCAGCCACATCACAAAAAGAACTACGATTACTAAAGCCCAGCCAGTTACTACAACCCAAAGGTCATTGCCGTTGTAACGCAGGAATGGGGTATCTAATCCATCTTTAAATGGATTCAGATCAAAGAAATCTTTTCCAAACTTTCCAGTAATTCCATCTGAACCACCGAGATATTTGTTGAAGGTGGCCGAGCGAGCAATCTGCCTAATAATCTCAGCGGCGGCAATAGTAACGATCGCTAAATAATCCGCACGTAATCTTAAAGTTGGCAAACCAAGGAGCAAAGCGAGAATTACTGAGTTAAGAATTCCAGCTAATAGAGCAGCCCAAAGTGGAAAATTAAAGGAAACTACAAGAGTTGCAACACTATAAGCACCAACTGCTAGAAATCCGGCTTGGCCAAAGTTAAGCAATCCGGTATATCCAAAATGCATATTTAAACCAATTGCCGCCAGTGCAAAAATTATTGTGTTAACTCCTAATGCAGCACTAAATGATTGTTGTGCGATAAATATAAAATCCATTAGCCAACCCGCTCTTTCCGACCGAGTATGCCTTGTGGGCGAACTAATAAAATTATGATCAAAATCAACAGTGCACCAACATATTTAAGTTCGGTTGGGATTATTAGAGTTGAAAGTTGAATCAATACGCCGATGACCAAGGAGCCAACTAATGCTCCATAAGCAGTTCCTAACCCTCCAAGAGTTACTGCTGCAAAAATCAGTAACAACATATCCTGACCCATCAAGAAACTTACGCCCTGATTCAAAGTGACCATGATTCCGGCGAAAGCCGCCAAGAATGCACCTAAAATCCAAACAGATCTAATTACCGCTTCAACTTCAATTCCAGATGCAGCAGCAAGGGCGGGATTGTCAGCAACTGCGCGACTTGCTTTACCCATTTTGCTGCGCAATAGCCAAAGAGTGGCACCAATTAACAAAAGCAATCCAACAGATGTGCTGATGATTGATTTAGGGGTAATGCTTACTAGACCAATTTCTAGCCCTTCTTGTCCGGCAAATTCCGGCAACTGTCTGGTGTATCCACCAAATATAAAAAGGAAAACATATCTGATAAAAATTGCAAATCCGATTGACACAACGAGCATTGCGATCAAGCCAGTGCCACGTTTTCGCAACGGTTTCCAGAGTAATCGATCTTGTAAATAACCGCCGATGAACGCAGATAGTGCTACCGCTATAGGTATCGCAGCAAAGACCGGCAGCCCCGCGATAGTGCTAAAGAAATAAGTAAGCAATCCACCAAGAGTTAAAAGTTCGCCATGTGCAAAATTTGTCAATCCAGTTGTTCCAAATACTAAGCTTAAGCCAAGTGCAGCCAGTGCAATGATGATGCCAAGGATCAATCCGTCGGCGAGTAATTGCGCCGATTGATCAAGGATTGGAGTTTTTTCAGCGCCTGGTCCGATCGGAAATAAAATTGTGAGGGTGTTGCCGAGCATCAATACATTTATTTTGCGAGTTGCTTTTGTCAGATCAGTTAATGCTTGTCCACTTGGAAGTGATGCTTGATCAAGAGTGACGTCATAGATTCCAGTTGAGGTAACTTCGACTTGCCATTTACCCATTGCATCGGAGGTAAGTTGAGTTGCGAAACCATTTGGTCCCGTCACATCAATCCGCACACCTGATAATGGAGTTGAAGTTGAATCTTTAATCTCGCCGGCAAGAGTTGATTCAGTGGCGGCTAAGGCAGAACTGGCTGCCAAAGTTGAGAATCCGCTAATTAGGAAAAAGCCAGCCAATCCAAGTGCAATCTTGCGCACCAATTGAGCCTTTCCCATCTTCATTTTTATTAACTCGTTTCCCTTAAGTTGATCGGTAGCGTACACAGAGAAGGCCAAAATGGAACCGCTTAATTCTCTTTTTGGACTCTGACTTTTAAGGCTTTTCAGGTTTGGTCTCGCTCAAAATTAAGCAGGTAATCCGAGCAGTACAGGTCCGCACACCTTCTTCATCGGTGATTACAACTTCATAGCTGGCCAAAGTCCGGCCTAGAGATATTGCGGTTGCGACCCCGGTGACAATCCCACTTTTAGCAGCACGATGATGGGTAGCACTTACTTCGATTCCAACAATTCGGCGATCCAGTCCGGCGTGCAGATGAGAACCAATTGATCCCAAACTCTCAGCCAAAACCACATTTGCTCCACCATGCAGCAACCCAAAGGGTTGGGTATTTCCACTTACCGGCATAGTGCCGACCATTCTCTTCGGGGAGGCTTCGATAATCTCGATGCCCATTTTTTGGTCTAAAGCTCCGCGGCCACGCTCATTCAGGGCAGCCAAATTTTCAGCGCTCAATTTGTTGAGATTGTTAAGTGTGCTCATCTGCCAATCCTACGCGCTCAACCTAGGATCCAGATATGGGGAAATCTAACTCACCAAACTCATCAGGTGAGCGGCGGTTGCTTTTACTAGATGGCCATTCGATGGCATATCGGGCATTTCATGCTTTGCCGGTCGAAAACTTCAAAACCGCAACTGGGTTTCCGACAAATGCCGCATATGGCTTCACCACTATGTTGCTCAACTTATTGCGAGATGTTGCACCAACTCACATTGCGGTTGCATTTGATGTATCACGAAAAACTTTTCGATCAGAACGTTTTCCAGAGTACAAAGCAAACCGCGCAAAAACGCCAGATGAGTTTCGGTCTCAAATGCCGGAAATTTTTGCAGTCGTGGATGCTTTAGGAATTAAACGAATTCAGAAAGAAGGTTTTGAAGCCGATGACCTTATTGCGACCTTAGCAACCAACGCAGTGGCAAAACAATTTGAAGTAGAAATTTGCTCGGGGGATCGTGACACATTTCAATTGGTGACAGATCAAATCACAGTTCTATATCCGAAGAAGGGTGTCAGCGAATTAGCCAGAATGACTCCTGAAGCTGTCTTTGAAAAATATGGTTTAACTCCAAAACAGTATCCAGATTTTGCAGCCTTGCGTGGAGATCCAAGTGACAATCTTCCATCCCTTGCGGGGGTTGGCGAAAAGACTGCCACTAAATGGATTGCTGAATATGGTTCCCTAAAAACTCTGCTGGAAAAAGCAGAGGAGATAAGTGGAAAAGTTGGCGAATCTCTCCGCTCTGGAATTGAGCAAGTTAAGCTAAATCATGAATTAACTCATTTGATCAGAGATGTAGAAATTGAATTAAAAATTGAAGATTTAGAAGTTGCTGATATGGATTTCAGGGAACTGCGAAAGATATTTGATCGACTTGAGTTTCGCGCGCTAAAAGAACGAATAAACAAAATGGATAATTTCAGTGAATCTACTATCCCGTCAGTTACAAAGAATAGTAAAAGCCAAGTGGATGTAAAGATTAAAACAATTGAAAATTTAAAAGATTTAAAATTGATTGATGAATCACAACTATGCTCGGTTTCCTACGCGCTCCAGGGCGAGCGGCAATTTGAAATATTGATATCTCAAGGTGGGGAAAAGAATTTCTATCTAAAGCATGAAATCGCGGCAGATTGGTTGCAGAACGA
>WLKK01000072.1 GCA_009701305.1 Actinomycetota bacterium
ACTCTTTTGGATCTTATGGCCTCACCTAATTTGGCTGATAAAAGTTGGATTACTTCACAATATGATCGTTATGTTCAAGGAAATACTATTTCGGCTTCTCCAAGTGACGCATCAATTGTGCGCATCGATGAGGACACTTTCTTAGGCGTGGCTGTCTCAACGGATGCGAATGGAAGGTGGTGTCGTTTAGATCCATATACCGGTACCCAATTAGCACTTGCTGAAGCTTTTAGAAATGTGGCTGCATCTGGTGCCAAACCTCTTGCGATTACAAATTGTTTGAATTTTGGATCACCTGAAGATCCCGGTGTGATGTGGCAATTCTCAGAAAGCGTTAGAGCCCTTGCTGATGGAGCACTAGAGATGGGACTTCCAGTAACTGGGGGAAATGTTTCTTTCTATAACCAAACCGGATCAGTTGCTATTTTGCCAACGCCAGTCATTGGCGTACTTGGAGTTATAGAGGATGTGAGACACGCGATTCCATTGAGTTACAAAAAAGCTGGACTAGAGCTAATACTTTTGGGCGAGACTTGGGAAGATTTTGACGGTGGTGAATGGGCTCATCTGCAAAAGCATTTAGGCGGCCTCCCACCTCAAGTAGATCTTAAGCACGAGATGCGACTTGGAAAATTAATGTCAGATGCGCGCGATCAGATTATTGCCGCGCATGATTTATCAGATGGTGGCCTAGCAGTTGCTATTACAGAAATGGCCTTAGCATCAAAAATTGGAGCAGTAGTCAATATTCCAGAAGATCATTTTGTTTATCTCTTTAGTGAGACTCCAGGGCGAATACTGATTGCAATTGAATCAGATCAGGTTGATAACTTTGTCGGCCATGCAATTGATTGTGAAATATCCACGACCAGAATTGGTAAAACTGGGGGAGATGAACTTAACTTTGAAAACCTTTTCTCGATTTCAATTTCTGAAATGCACAAGGTAAATAGCGAGGCCCTGCCTCGCTTGTTTGGTTAATTAATGAGAGACCCTGAAACTCTGAGTGAAGTAAAAAAATACCTTGATTTATTATCTAAAAAAGCGCCTGGCCATTCAGTAGAGGTGCGAATCCCGCCTTACAGTGCTATTCAGTGTGTACCTGGGCCGGTGCATAAAAGGGGTACACCACGTGCAGTAATCGAAATGAACGCGGAAACTTTTTTGAAATTATCCACTGGTAAATTACTATGGCAAGATGGAATAAATGAAGGTGTAATCATTGCTTCTGGTGAACGAACAAATTTAGCTAATTACTTTCCACTAATTTCAAGCTTTTCCTGAAATTAAAATTTGATCTAATTTAGCAATCAATGCGTTAAGAGTTCCATTTTTCATTGCTAGCGCCTCTTGAGCTTCTACATTATCTCTTAATGAACTCTCATCCAAAGTTAATATAGAGAGCAATCTTTCAATCAAAGATGCATTATCGAATTGGCTCGCAAAAAAATTATTTACTTCATGGTTTATTGAAATTAAAGGCAAGCCCATCAAAACTGCTTCAACAGTTGTCTTATCTAATGAACCTTGAAATGCGTGTATGAACAAATCAGATTTACTTAAAACCTCAGGGATTTTTTCATGCGATATGGTAGGTTCAAAATTCAGCCAGCCCTCTTGAATGTAGGAGGAAAACTTCTTTTTACATTGAAATTCATAATCGCTTAGACTTTTAGAAGAAGCATTCCCAACTTGGGTGAAAGTCAAAGGAAATCCCTGTTGCCTTGCTTGTGCGACAGTTTCGATGATCAAATCTATATTCTTGCTTTTCTCAAATCTTCCAACATGAATCAAATTTTTAATTGGATAATTCAAAGTTTTCCGAGTGAACTTACTCGGATCAATGCCCTGTCCAATAGGGGTAACTTTTGCTGACTTTAATGGAAATGAACCGGGAGTTGATGTTACAAACTCGGAAGCAAAAATTTTTGCTACTCTCAAAGAAATCGGATTTGATGCATGCGCGTACCAAATCACATGCCGAATTTTGTGCACTTTTAAAAGTGGCGACAGTATTAATGCTTGCATTAATGCCATATGGGTAAATGCTGCTGAAAATCTATTTTTCTTGATTACCTTTAAACCAATTACAGCTGTTTTAAATATATTACGGAAGTTTTGTCCTTCAATCCATTTTATTGAATGGACAGCAGCGTTGGTAGGCCGCTCAAACTCCCCAAGATGACCAGTGATAATCGTTATTTTTTCATGTCTTTTTGCTAATTCGCATATCCAATTTCCAGAAGTTGCGAAAATGGGCTGATGAATATCAAGTGCATAATTAATGACAAGTAAATGATCAACTCTTTTCATCGCCACGAGTTCACCAATTCACTTACATAGGAAGCATTCAAAAATTCTTGTTTATTTCTGATACTTTCCAAGTTCAAATTTGATTTATTAATCTCTATCTCACCAGCAATAGATTGAGCAATCTCAACTGGATCTAACTTCGCTAAAGTAATCGCGTCGTTGAAATTTTTTTTGGCGTCCCTTGCCCCTACTGAAGTTACCGCCACACATTTCTTGCCTCGGAGGATTGCCTCTCTGATTGCCAGTCCATAACTTTCAATATCTGAAGTAGATAAGAGAATGGTGATTTCATTCCAGAAATCTTCAAGTTGGTTCGCCGATACATGTCCTTTGAAGGTCACGCGAGTCGGCCCAAGAAGGTCGATCAATTTGGCAATAAAGTTTTTTTCATCCGGTCCAGATCCCGCGACCACACATTTAAAATCCTGTCTTTTTAAATTTAAATTCCTGATGCTCTCCAGCCACAGTTCTGGATTACGTTCAGGATGAATCCGTCCCAGGTAACCAATTACATTTTCGGTGGAATTAGTAGGTGTTGTGGTGATAGGTATCGGAGTTGGTAGAGGTACGGCAAAAGATTTACCACCTAATTTTGGATTCCTTTTGATCATTTCTTGCATCTGCTCAATTGTCACAAACCTAAATGAATCACCCAATAATATAGAAAATTTGGCGAGCAGATACATCAGCTGATTCTTGAAAGAAATTTTCAACCAAGCTTTCTCGTAAAAGCAACCATGATATTGAATTTGCATTTTGGCCCGCAGCCCAAATATATATTTCATCAATAACGCTGGGAAAAAACTCTCCCATGGATTTCCACAGATATACCTCTTGATTTTCCAGCTTTTACTTTTCACAGTTGATCTCGCAATTTGGGCGACTTTAAGAAATTTTCCATCGTTGTTTCCAAGACTGAATACTTTAAAATTTGCCTCTTCGACTATAACCGCACCTGGCTTGGCAGAGCTTTTGCAGCCAATAACAAGTATTGGATTTTTGGAGTTAGCCCCATGAAGCTCTTGTGCGTATTTGCGATGCCTTTCGATAAAGGCTGGTCCGGCAGCACCTTTAGAATCTTGAGAAGGAGCTAGCAGTAGCACTATCTCTTGAGCCGACATAGGTTCAAGGATAGAGGTTCCAAGTCAGGCTAGAGATCTATTTATTTAGCCGAAACAGCATTTTTTAGAGCATCGAAGGCTGCATCGATTTCTATTTTAGACTCACTTGAAAGAATAAAACCGACCGGTCCTCTTTGTCGTTCTGAGCTAAATATTCCTTGTTTAACTAGTAAGTACTTCTCTACAGCTACATATGCATCAAGCGTGGTTTGGTATGAGATTAACTTGGCAAGAGGTGCATGGATAGAGCGAGCCCGATCCCAATTATCTTCTTTTAACGCTTTAAAAAGTGCCACCAGCGCCCAGGGAACTTCGGCCCCTGGCATCGTTCCCACAATTCCAATTGGGAATGTATCAAGTAGATCAACTCCGCCTTGGCCTTCAAAAACTAATGCCCGGCCATTACTTGCATCGCGCAACAGTTCAAGTCGTTCTTTGACTGGCTTTGCTTCAGGTTTAAATTGCACACGTTCTGCACCATATTTATCAATTAAATCAACATATAAAGAGATATCGAGTGGTTGACCCAAATAATTACTGGCATCTTGCACAATCACTGGAATTTTTACGCTTTCAATTATTGCTACGTAATAATCTCTAATTTCATTTGAAAGAGTTGCAAAGGCACTTGGTGGGGTGGCCATAACTGCTGCGGCTCCATCAATCTCAGCCCATTTTGCGAGTGAGGTTGCGATATAGGTGCTCTCAGCGCCCACGCTTGCAACTACCGGGATCCGCCCATTGATTAATCTAAGAACTAGTTGCCATTGTTTACGTCGATCCTCCGCGCTGAAGCGCAAAACTTCGGAGACCATAGCCAAAACTGCGCCATCAATTCCGCACTCAATCAACCATTCAATCTCACGAGCAAAGACCTTTTCGTCTATCTCATCATTTTCAGTTAATGGGGTTTGTAAGACATTGAATACTCCTGTTAGTTTCATCATTTACCTATTCCCGCAGTTAAGCCAGCGACCAATTGTCGTTGGAAAATAAGGTACACAATTATGGCTGGCAATGCGCTGATTAGAGAGCCCGCCATCAATACTGGTATATCAGTAGTTCTTCCAGCAGATAATGCACCGAGCCCTACCGTTAAAGTCCGGTTAGCTGGATTCTGCAAGAACAACAATCCAACTAGTAAGTCGCACCAGATTTGAATAAATTGCAATACTACAACCGTAGCAATTGCCGGAATTGATAAAGGTAAAGCGATTCTTAGAAAGACTCGCGCGAAGGAAAGCCCATCAACGATACTTGCTTCAATAAGTTCATCTGGTAATCCGCGAAAATACGAAGTCATTAAAAATGTAGCAAACGGAACACCCAACGCGGCATACATTAAGATTGCTCCCCAGTATCCGCTCAAAAGGTTTAAACGACTTATATTTACATATGCAGGGATGATTACAGAATGAAGAGGAATTAACATGGCACCAACAATTCCTAAGAAGAAATAGGGAGTGCCGCGGAATCTTGTCTTGGCTAAACTGAAACCCGCGAGTGTGCTTAGAATTAAAATAATAATAATGGCACCCGCGCAAACTATTATTGAATTAGTTAGCTGAGCCCAGACTGGCATGGCTGAAGTCAATTTGCGCCATGATGCTAATGAGTGACCTGGCGCACCTAGGAATTGCTCTTTAGATTTAAATGATGTTTCAATCATAAAATAAAATGGGTAAAGCATCACAAGTGAAAAACCAAGCATGGAGACAAAAGTAACTGATTTTTTAAAAGTCATCTTTAATCCTTGCTCTTTGTTAGAGCTAGTTGTGCTACTCCGAGACCAGCCATAATTACAAAAAGAATCAAACCGAGCATCGCACCAGTTCCAAAATCACCTTTAGCAAATGCGCTCTGATATACAAAGAACTCAAGCGTTGTTGTGCCAAATCCGGGGCCGCCACCCGTCATGACAAAAATAAGACTGAAAAGAGCGGTAAAGGCGCTAATTATGGTGATTACAAATGAGAATTGAATGAAGCGCTTTAATTGTGGAAGTGTGATGTGACGAAAGATTTGGTAATTATTTGCTCCATCCAACCTTCCGGCCTCATTAAGTGAAATCTCCAAATTAGCCATACCGGTTAAAAAAATCATGATGTTGGTGCCTACCATTGACCAAATAAAAGTGATAGCTACAGCAGCTAATGCCCCGCGTTCTGATGAAAGTAAATCTGTTCTAATGAAGCCTAGGCCAATTCCTTTAAGTAAATCATTTAGCAATCCCTCTTGGGCAAAAAAGCGTAGGGAGACCATGCCAATTACTACCCAAGAAATTGCAGTAGGTAAAAAATATACAGAACGGAAAAAACGCCATCCATATACGTGTTCGTTTAACAAAAAGGCAATTCCCATCGGAATAACAATTGCAACAGGTACTGAAAAAAGTAGCAAGGCATTATTTTGCATCACGCGCCAAAAGATTGGATTGGAAAATTCCTTAATATAAGTAGAAGGTCCGATCCAATGCGTAGAGAGTCCATTCCATTTGGTCATGGAGTAATAAATAGATTGCAATATAGGTATTCCCAGCAAAAAGAAGACAAATAAAAGGGCAGGAATGCCAAAGAGAAGAGCCGTGCGGCTCTTCTCTTTTTGCAAAGCACTTTTTCCCATAACTTAACGAGAACAACTCGGGGCTAACATAAGTAAGCCCCTAGTTGTTTCTCTACCCCCTATTTGTAACTGTCGCCTTTATTTTCAGCTGGGATTTGATCCCAGACTTGCTTTAGTTGCGCCAGTCCTTTTGCAGGTGAAGTTTTACCAGCCAAGATCGAAGGAATGATCTTGTTTCCGGCATCAACTACGTCACCCTGAAGCACGTTGTCAAGCATTGGGAAGGTCGTGAAGCCACCACTTGCAGCAAAAGCGAGCATCTCTTGGTTGACTGGATTTGAAGTAGTGGAACCTTTTTTGTTCGGGATCAATCCAGCTGCGTCAATCACTTTAGCTGCTTCATCTGTAGTCATAAAGGTTAAGAAATCAACGGCTGCTTGCTTTTGTGCAGCGTATGAAGTTAGCGCAAAACCTTGACCGGCAAATTCAACAACACCTTTAATTGGGTTATCTGAGAATGGTGGAACAAATGCTGAGACTTTGTCGCCAAGAGCATCTGTAAATTTCTTGGTATCCCATGTTCCATCAATGATCATGGCAGCTTTCTCGCCAATGAAATCCTCGACATTGTTGGTTTTGGTAAGGATGTCTGAGTTTGTGCAACCCTTAGATTTAAGCGCGGCATATTTGGAGAAAGTCGCAACATTCTCGGCAGAATCCCAAGCATTGCTTCCGTTGTAAAGTGATTTTCCATCTCCACCATTTTGCCCAATTGCTAAATAACTTCCGTCATACCATGGGTAATAAAGTGCGCCAAGGCTTTGACCACCATTACCGTAGACAATCGGGGTGTATCCAGCTTTCTTTAATTTCGCGCAAGATTCATAGAGTTCAGTCCAGGTAGTTGGAACTGCAGTAACTCCAGCTTTTGCAAAAGCGTCTTTGTTGTAGAAGCCGATATAAAACTGACGATCTAACGGCATTACATATGGACCGTTTGCGATATCAAAATTATCGGATGACCACTCCAATGAACCTTGACTAGCTAATGCATCATCTGGGACTAAGCCCTTAAGTGAAGTTAAATATTCTTTGTACTTAAGCGCAAATAAACCGGTCCACATTAAAACTAGATCTGGTCCAGTTTTTGAGACAGCCGCTGCTTGTAGGAGGGAGAAGTAGTTATCTCCGGGTTGACTTACCAAATCGAAAGTGACATTTGGATGTGCAGCGGTGTAAGCATCTGTAAGCGCTTTTGTCGCTGTTGCATTTTGAGTGTCACCAAGGTTGTGCCAGATTGTTACGGTAACTGGCGTATCTGCTGCAGG
>WLKK01000073.1 GCA_009701305.1 Actinomycetota bacterium
CTCTTCTCAATTTCAGCGCGAATCTGGGCAACGCGACCTGCGATTTGCTCTGCATCTCCGGCACCTTCAACAATTGTGGTCTCATCTTTGGTAACCACAATCTTGCGAGCACGGCCAAGTAGATCCATCGTGGTTGCTTCAAGTTTCAATCCAACTTCCTCTGAAACTACTTGAGCACCAGTGAGGATTGCAATGTCTTGCAACATAGCTTTACGGCGATCGCCAAATCCGGGAGCTTTAACAGCAACCGAGCGGAAAGTTCCGCGAATTTTATTTACCACAAGTGTCGCAAGTGCTTCGCCTTCTACATCTTCAGCGATGATTGCAAGTGGCTTTCCTGATTGCATTACTTTCTCAAGGATTGGCAACATATCTTTGATGTTGGTGATCTTTGAGTTTGCGATCA
Organism: Actinomycetota bacterium; assembly: GCA_009701305.1. Taxonomy (GTDB): domain Bacteria; phylum Actinomycetota; class Actinomycetes; order Nanopelagicales; family Nanopelagicaceae; genus UBA3012. The sequence goes on from WLKK01000073.1 coordinate 407, forward strand.
AGATGTAAGCATCTTCGAGAACAGTTTCCATGCGATCTGTATCAGTTACAAAGTAGGGAGAGATATAACCTTTATCAAAACGCATACCTTCAGTTAGTTCGAGTTCCAGACCAAATGTATTGCTCTCTTCAACAGTGATAACGCCTTCTTTGCCGACTTTATCCATTGCTTCAGCAATCATTTCCCCGATAGTTGCATCAGCAGCAGAGATAGATGCAGTGGCAGCAATCTGTTCTTTGGTTTCAACATTTTTAGCCATCTTGCTTAATTCATCGGTTACAGCAATAACCGCTTTTTCAATTCCACGTTTTAGCGCCATTGGATTTGAACCTGCGGCAACGTTACGAAGTCCTTCGCGTACTAATGCTTGTGCAAGCACAGTTGCTGTTGTAGTTCCGTCACCGGCGACATCATCAGTCTTCTTGGCAACTTCTTTAACTAGTTCTGCACCAATTTTTTCGTAAGGATCATCAAGTTCAATCTCTTTTGCAATTGAAACACCATCGTTGGTGATAGTTGGGGCGCCCCACTTTTTCTCAAGCACCACATTTCGACCACGAGGTCCGAGTGTTACTTTGACTGCATCTGCGAGCACATTCATCCCGCGCTCTAAGCCGCGACGAGCCTCTTCATTAAAAGCGATGATCTTTGCCACTTTTTACTCCTTGCAAAATTAAGCATATTTACAGCTCTTGGCTGTCACTCTCATCGGGAGAGTGCTAACGCATAATCTACGGCAGGAAGGGCGCCTCGGCCAAACGGAGATCAGGCTAATTAGCCAATTAGAGGTTTAGTGGGGCGATCGGGGATCGAGCCTGAGTTCGACTCTCCCGCAAGCGACGTAACCGCCGTACCAAGGTGGGATAAGCGCTTTCAGCGGCGCTGTTATCAAGCAATGCGTTCAATAATTGGTAATAACGTGGGGTGCTGATCGAAAATAATTCGCGGATAGCCGCCTCTTTTGAGCCCGGGTAGCGCCACCATTGCCGCTCAAACTCCAATATTTGGAGCTCTAGTTCAGTGAGCGTGCTTGCGCCACTGTTTTGTACCGGTTCACCCATGTTCCTATCGTACGGGTAAATTACATTGATGTCATTTACCCCAATTGGTATGGTTTAAAGAGTCGCCAGAATTGCTTGGATATCTGTGATCTTGGTCCATGGATTAACGATGGCAAAACGCAAGATCGGTACACCTTCATGTGATGAAGGGGTCACAAATCCAATTTGGTCAGCCAATAATTTGTCGCTCCACTCTTGATACTCATTTATCCTCCATCCATCACGAGTGAATGCAACTATTGAAAGTGTTGGTTCGCATAAAAGGGTTAACCGCGGATGGGCTTTAATCATTTCACTTGTTTCCCTAGCAATCTGCAAGGATTTTTCTATTGCATCTTCATAAGCAGCGCTTCCATTAGCAGCAAGTGAAAACCAGAACGGCAACCCGCGTGCTCGTCTGGTTAATTGAATTGCATAATCTGATGGGTTGAATTCGCTTTCATCTTGGAGAGTTTCTAAATAAGGTGCGCGTTGGGTGTGAGCAGCTTTGCCAAGTGCTGCATCACGATAAATCAGTGCGCAAGCATCAAAAGGTGCAAAGAGCCATTTGTGCGGATCAACGATTAATGAATCCGCGCGTTCGACACCATTAAATAATTCCCGAACAGTGGGTGCTGCCAGGGCTGCAAGACCATATGCCCCATCAACATGAAACCAAATTTTTAACTCACCAGCTACATCAGCCAGACCATTTAGATCATCAATAATTCCCAAGTTGGTAGTTCCGGCAGTACCTACTAACACAAAAACTTTGTGATTTGGATTTTCGCTTTCAAATTTTGAGATCGCTGCAAGAGCATTTGCTGCAATTAATTTTCCATCTCTATCGGTTTTTATTGGGAGAGTATCCACATCCATCACATCTGCCGCCGCTGCTATTGATGAATGTGCATCGGCGCTACAAGCGATCACCCAACGTTTAGAAGATCCAAACTCTTTTTTGGCATGAAATCTTGCTGCGACGAGTGCAGAAAGATTTCCGACAGTTCCACCTTGTACGAAAACTCCCCCGGCGCTTTGGGGAAATTTTGCCAAATCACTTATCCATCGCAACGCTTGATTCTCTGCGTAAACAGCCCCGGCTCCTTCCAGCCATGAGCCGCCATAAAGTGAAGTTGCAGCAACTACTAAATCAAAAAGACTTGCATACTCACTTGGTGCTGATGGGATAAATGCTAAATACCTTGGATGATCTGTGGAAATACAGGATGTTGCTAAATACTTTTGAAAAAGATCAAGTGCATCATGCCCACCCAGTCCATTTTCAGTAATCGTTTGGCCAACCAATGAGTACAACTCAGCCTCACTGCGCGGATGATCCAAAGGTGGATCTATTCGCAACCGATCCAAACTGTAATTAAGGATCTCATGGGCCAGGGCTTCTACTTCAGCGGTAAATTCATGCATGTTAGGCATTCTCTCATGCATCCGAGTAAGGGTTAGTAAGCGATACTTATCCAGTGTTTAAGAGTTTTAAAGCCCTTCTGGTCGCTGCGCACTTTCAACCCACAGTTTTCGTCACTGCAGTCAGCTTTTTGCTGGCGCGTGAACTTTGGTGGGAAGGTCCGGCTTACATAATTGCAGTCGGAGTCTTTTTCGGACAACTTGTTGTTGGCTTTACCAATGATTTAAATGATTTTGCAGATGACTCTAAGCATAATCGAGTAGAAAAACCTTTAGTGGCTGGTTCGCTTACTAAAACACTACTGCGAAAAGCGATTTGGGTCTCCTTGGCATTTGCAATTGTACTTAACCTATTTGGTCCTCTTGGAATTAAAGGTGGTTTGATTTATTTATTTGGAATTGGTTGCGGTGTGACCTATAACTTTTATTTAAAATCAACACCACTATCTCCACTTCCGTACTTTTTGGCATTTGCTGCTTTGCCGGCTTCAATCGTGGTCGCCACAGATAGAACGCCTCCCCTATGGTTGTTGGGTGCAGGGGCACTACTCGGAGTCGCCGCACACTTTGCAAATGTCATAAAAGATTTAAAAGAAGATGTTGAAAGCGGCATTCGTGGATTACCACAAATCCTTGGTGAGAAAAATTCAAGAGCAGTTACAGCATTTATTTTAATTTTGACAACAATTATTTTGACTCAAGTGATAGAAAATATTTTAACTCTAGCTATCGGTCTTTTGGGATCTTTGTTCTTGCTTTTTGGTGGGAAACGTTTTGTTTTCCCAGCAATTATGTTGGTCTCCTTGTTAAATGTTTTATTACTCATTGCTGCTGCAAGTGTGGAAATTGGCTCTAAGAGTCTTTGAAATATTCTTTTCGCTTTGCTCCACGGACAATATTTCTTAACATAATTGGAAAAATAAATGCATGGAATGGCAAAACCGCAAACCAATACAACTGCCCACCCAAACCTCTTGGTGAAAATGTTGCTTCCTGAATCACTTTGACTGTTTCTGTGCCATCAATTGATTCCATTGGTTCAATTCGAAATTCCAGCCATGCTTTCCCTGGCAAAATCATCTCTGCGTATAGTTTCAAGAAATTTGGACGGTTTAAAGACTCAACTCTCCAGAAATCTAATCCATCACCAACTCGCAAAGTTTTTGGATCACGGCGCCCCCGGCGTAAACCAACTCCACCGATTGCGCGATCGATCGATCCGCGCAGCCACCACAACCAATCAGATCCATACCAACCGGTTTCACCACCGATTGCTTCAATTGTTTCCCAAAGATAAATTGTTTTCGCCTCAGTAATTACTTCACGATGATCTTTATACATTGCTTCGCCAGCCCAGGCCGGATCTGATTGAGCTTTTTGCCACGGCAGCATTGGTGCAGTGGCATCTGACCAACGTGATTGCACTTGATTCTTATCTATCCGTGACAGCGCATAAATCATTGCATCGTCTACATCTAACAATCCCTCACTCGGTGGTGGTATTAACTTGTGAATACTTTTTTCTGGATCAGCAACAACTTCACTTATCAATGAGCCCACTAATGGTTTTGCTAATGCGGCTGGTAGCGGCGTTACCAACCCAATCCAATGACTAGCTAATCTTGGAGTCAAAACTGGGATTTTAATAATTAATCTGCGCCGTAGCCCAGATAATTTGGCGAATTTTTGCAACATCTCAGAGTAAGGAAGAACTTCAGGGCCACCAATATCAAAAACTCCACTTATTGGTGACTCAAATTGAGCAGTGTGACTTAAGTACCAAAGTACATCTCTGATTGCAATTGGATGAGTTAAATTTGAAATCCATTTGGGAGTTGTCATTACAGGTAAACGATGAGTTAAATGTCGAACCATTTCAAATGATGCTGAACCTGAACCGATAATTATCCCGGCTCTTAATTCAAGAGTTGCGACACCGGTTGAAGCCAAGACTTCTCCTACGCGAGCCCTTGATGACAAATGCTTACTTGTTTTTTTATCATTTGCGATCCCACCTAAGTAGACAATCTGTTTGACTCCAGCCTCGGCAGCTGCACGAGCGAAGTTGGCAGCCATTTCACTTTCAATCACGTCAAATTTGGGACCTAAATTTAAAGAGTGCAGTAAATAGAACGCGGTATGGATTCCGGTTAAGGCTTGTTTCGTGCTTTCGAAATCACTGGCATTTCCAACTGCTATCTCAACTTGATCGGCCCAAGGCTGATCAGTAACTTTTGCCCGGTCGCGGACAAATATCCGCACTTCCGACTCTTCATTTAGCAAGGCTCGAACCAAGCGTCCACCCACATATCCGGTAGCCCCTGTAACTAGTATTTTTCGAGGTGCGCTCACGATGAGCAATAATAGACTTATAGTTGCAAAATCGTAATTTGAAAGTTGGGTGCCATGAATAAGAACAAGCCACGGGTTCTAATTTTGGGCGCCGGGTTTGGTGGCCTAACTGCTGCAATCGCACTAGCCAAAACCGCTCAGGTAACTTTAGTAGATCGCCATAATTTCCAAACTTTTTTGCCATTGCTTTATCAAGTGTCAACCGCAGGGCTTGCTGCAGATCATGTTGCCTATCCAATTCGTGGGGCTCTTCGAGGATTGCCAGTTGAATTTCGGATGGGTTCACCAATTTCAATAAATCACCGGGAAAAATCGGTAAAACTAGATAGCAGCGAAGAGATCCATTTTGACCACTTAATAATTGCACTTGGTTCGGCTACTGCAGATTTTGGAATTCCTGGAGTTGCAGAACATGCACTAGGAATGAAAACTATTCACGAAGCGCTAACAATACGTGCAGAAGTTATGCGCCGATTTGAAGATCTCTGTCGATTTAATGACGATACAAAATTAGGAATAGTTGTTGTTGGTGGCGGACCAACAGGCGTTGAAATGGCAGGAGCACTCGCTGAATTGATTCGAGGGCCACTCAAAGGCGATCATTCTCATGCCGCTGCTAACATAAATATTTCATTAGTCGAAGCTGGTGAGAGATTGTTGCCAGCGCTACACCCAGCATTATCTGCTCGCACTTCTCGAGATCTTGAGAAAATGGGTGTGCAGGTTTTAATCAACACTGCAGTGGCTGAAGTGGCACCAAGAATTATCAAATTTAAAGATGGCGCTCAAATTGGAGCAGAAATCACAATCTGGGCCGCTGGAGTGCGGGGTGTTCCAATCTTAGAGCAGTTAAATATCCCACTTAATCGAGGAAGAATTGATTCTGATCAAACCCTACAAGTGAAGAATTATCCATACATCTGGGCAATTGGTGACAACTCCGGATCTGTAGATGAAAATGGAAATTCTTACCCAATGGTTGCTCCCGTTGCTCTGCAGCAAGCAAAATTTGTAGCACACCAGATTTCACAATTAATACAAGGTAAGGATCTCAAGAAATTTAAATACCGAGATAAAGGTGCGATGGCCACAATTGGCAGACACAAAGCTGTAGTGGAAGTAAAAGGTTTACGAATTTCCGGTTTCGTCGCATGGGGTATTTGGTTGTTCTTGCACTTGTTTTATTTACTTGGTGGCCGTAACAAAATTGGAACGATTGCAGATTGGTCCTGGAATTATCTAACCTTTGACCGAGGCAACCGCCATATTATGGATGCGCTCTAATTTAAACTGCTAGTAGAGCCGCACTCAACTGATTTGCGTGGTCCGTAATATGTGAACGTGCTTTTTTGATTAAGGCAATTAATACAAACTCTTTTCCATCAGAGGTAATACCTTTGCGTTGCCAATCTTCCTCACTAAAATTATTAAAGAGCGAAATGCTAGAAGCTCTAATACTTTCAATCAGCGCAATAGACGCATGCACGTCACGCTTTTCATATTGCAAAAGTTCTGGATAGACATTTTCATCAAAAAACTCTGTAGTTGGAAGATTTTCAGTGAGTACGCGCAAGTATCTAATATAAAAATGCGCCTCGGCATCTGCCATGTGGTGAATGATATTTGCTGGAGACCATTCATCATTCTGTGGACTTTTATGCAACTTTTCGCTCGAGATGCTTTTGGCTATTTCTACAAAACGATCTCCTGAATCGCGAAACTCGGCTATAACTACATTAGACATTTAGATTCCAATCATTAATCAGCTAGCAGTTGACATAATTTATCGAGATCTTCATTGTGCCTAACAATTACTTCACGACTTGCCTCTTCGAGAGCTTTAATCGTTTCAGGACGAGCATCATCAATCGCAGATCTCATGCCAGACATGAGTGGTTGGACTCTAAAATAATGTCCCTTGCGCAAAATGTGGTTTAACTGCCAATCGATTGCATGGTTACTTGCTTGTGAAGTAATGTCCAAGATGGGTCTAGCCCAGTTTGCTA
>WLKK01000074.1 GCA_009701305.1 Actinomycetota bacterium
ATTGATGCACCAAGTGGCACTGCTACTCGAACTGCAGAGTTGATGGGCGATGCCCGTAAATCTGCTGGACTTCCGGTAATGCCAGATGCGACTGCAACTTCACTTGACGGTGCTCGGGGTAGTCAGGTCGCCGGAATTCACATTCACTCAATCAGAGCCCGCGGATTAGTGGCGCACCAAGAAGTAATTTTTGGCGCACAAGGTGAAACTTTGACCATTCGTCATGATTCATTAGATAGAAGTGGATTTATGCCAGGAGTTTTGGTTGCTGTGCGCGAAGTAGGGCGCCATCCAGGCTTAACTTATGGACTCGAACATTTCTTAAACCTAGATTAAGGAGCAAAAAATATGATTACAGTTTATTCAGCCGAATGGTGTGGTGATTGTCGTCGTTCAAAGAGATTGTTAGCAAAGCTAAATGTTGAGTACAAATTAATTGATGTTGAAAGTGATTTAACTGCTGCCGATAAGGTTCGTGAAATAAATGGTGGAATGCAATCAATTCCAGTTATCGTTTTTGATGATGGCACGCATTTGACTGAGCCAAGCGATGATGCCCTGACCGCAAAGTTGGAATCTTTAAATTTAATTTAGAGTTGATGAATCCCGGCTGAAGTTAAAGCAGCCAAGATCACGACTACTGGAAATGGCGCTTTGAAAAAAAGTGCAACTCCGGCAACTAGAACTCCAATTGATCTGGCATCAAAAACGATATTTTTCTCACTCCCTAGAGTTTGTACTGCAACTAGAGCTGCTAAAAGCGCAGTCGGCAAATAGAGCGCAAACTTTTGAATTCGAGCATTTTCCAACCATGCTGCAGGAACCGCCTGGCCTAAATATTTCAACATGAAGGCGATAAAACTTGTTGCGATAATTGCAGTCCAAATCATTTGCGACCACCAACAAAAGCAAAAACAAATGGAATCAATGCACAGGCGATGACTGGAACACCGGCCGGTGCAAAGGGGATCAACAAAGTACACAAAAAGATGCTTATTAACGCCACTATTCGGGCGCTCTTGGAAATCAAGCGCGGCCAAAGCAATCCTAAAAATGCAGCAGGAACTGCAGCATCTAACCCCCAAGCGGCAGGGTCTCCAAGAGCGGTTGCACCTAGTGCGCCAAGAAGTGTAAAGAGATTCCAAAATATGTAAACGCCGATTCCGGTCGCCCAAAAACCAAGCCGCATTTCGGAAAGCCCTTTGTCTTCTTGGGCTACCGAGACTGCTGTTGACTCATCAATGGTTAGTTGTGCAGCCGCAATTCTTTTAGCACCTCTGACCTGCAAAATTGGAGCCATGCGCAGGCCATAAAAAGAGTTTCGAATTCCTAGCAGTGAGGCGGCGGTGACAGCACTTAGCGCACTACCTCCGGCGCCCAGAACTCCCACAACAGCAAATTGTGATGCGCCGGTAAAAGCTAATAGGGATAAGACGCATGCTTGCAGTACTGAAAGATCAGCCTCAACTGCGGCAGCACCAAAAGCAATTCCATATACGCCAACAGTTAGGGCAACGCTAAGGGAATCTCGGAGTATGGCGCGTGACACACACGTATCTTGCCCTATCGGAGGGTAGGGTCGTACTTATGGATGAGAAAAATGAGCCGATATTTCTAGAAGATGTCACTGTTGAACTTGTGAAACACAGTGCGAGTGATGCCGATGTTATTTGGGCAGCCCGAGTTTCTACTTCTGGAGAAACATCGCTAGATGAGATTGGCAAAGATCCCGAGCGATCTGCCGGACTAATTAATTTCTTAGCGCGCGAGCGTCACGGCACTCCATTTGAACATACCTCTATGACATTTTTTGTTTCAGCACCAATATTTGTTTTTCGTGAATTTATGCGTCATCGAATTGCTTCATACAATGAAGAAAGTGGACGTTATCGTGAATTGCGTCCGATTTTTTATCTTCCAAGTAAAGAGCGCAAATTATTACAGGTTGGCAAAGCTGGCGCATATACATATGAAGATGGCAGCGATGAACAATATGAAATTACAATCGCTGCGATGAAACGCGCGTACTTGTCAGCGTATGAGGCTTATCAAGAGATGCTTAATGCTGGAATCGCCCGTGAATTAGCAAGAAGTGTTCTACCGGTCGGATTGTTCTCATCAATGTATGTAACGATGAATGCGCGCGCATTGATGAATTTCTTATCGCTTCGAACCACTCGCGAAGGCTCACATTTTCCAAGTTACCCACAACGAGAGATCGAAATGGTCGCTGAGAAAATGGAGCATGAATTTGCACAGTTAATGCCAATAACTTACGCCGCATTCGAGAAATCTGGCCGGGTAGCCCCGTAGTAGGGCAAAGCGGTAACCTTGCCACATGGAGACGCAGCAGCCATTTGGCCGACTAATTACGGCGATGGTCACCCCTTTTACAAAGGATTTGGCAATTGATTGGAATGGCGTAGAGAAATTAGCAGAGCATTTAATTTCATCCGGTCATGATGCAATTGTTTTGAATGGCACAACTGGGGAAGCACCTACGACCAGCGACGCCGAAAAAGTAGAAATAATTAAAGTTGTTAAAAAAGTTTCTGCAGGACGGGTACAAATTATTTCGGGTGCCGGAAATAATGAAACTTCACACAGTATTGAACAAGCACGGCAGGCAAAATCTGCTGGTGCGGATGGTGTTTTAGTTGTTACGCCTTACTACAACAAGCCACCTCAAGCCGGAATCATCGCGCACTTTAAAGCGATTGCGGATGCCACGGATTTGCCATTAATGATGTACGACATTCCTCATCGCACTGGAATTCAAATTGAAAGTGATTCGATCGTTAAGTTATTTGAGCATCCAAATATTGTTGCGTTAAAAGATGCCAAAGGAGATGTTGCAGCAACTTCTTGGGTAATTAAGCGTTGTGGTATTCCGGTTTATTCAGGTGATGATATTTTGAACCTACCTTTACTTTCTGTCGGTGCGGTAGGAGTTGTATCAGTTTGCGGCCACACAATTGGTCATCGTTTGCGAGTGTTACTAGATTCATGGTTTGCTGGAGATGCAAAAACTGCGTTAGCAATTCATCAAGAGTTGCTTCCAATTTACACGGGAACTTTTCGAACACAAGGTGCAATTCTCACGAAAGCTGCACTGAACCTACTTGGTCTTCCTGGTGGGTACTGTCGACTTCCGCTGGTAGATGCAACTCCAGAGCAGATCACGCAATTACGCGAAGATCTACGCGCTGGAGGGGTATCAATTAAATAATGAGTCATCCACATCCTGAATTAACTTCACCTCCACAACTTGCCGCCGGAGATATGCGAATTGTCGCACTCGGTGGATTAGGTGAAATCGGTCGTAACATGACCGTATTTGAATCACACGGACAACTTTTGATTGTTGATTGCGGAGTTTTATTTCCAGAAGAGAGCCAGCCAGGAATTGATTTAATCCTTCCTGATTTCTCATACATCAGAGATCGACTCGATGATGTTGTAGCAATTTTGTTAACACATGGCCATGAAGACCACATTGGAGCAGTACCTTATCTACTCCGTGAACGTGCAGATATTCCGATAATCGGATCCAAATTAACTTTGGCTTTCATAAACGGTAAATTGAAAGAGCACCGAATCACTGCAGTAAGTCGAGAAGTTGTTGCTGGTGAAATTCAAAAGTACGGTCCGTTTGAGTGTGAATTTATTGCAGTTAATCATTCGATTCCAGATGCTTTTGCAATTGCCATTACAACCACTGCCGGAACTGTTTTACACACTGGCGATTTCAAAATGGATCAATTACCACTTGATGGACGGCTAACTGATTTACGGACCTTTGCCAGATTGGGCGAAAAAGGCGTTGATCTTTTTCTAGTTGATTCCACTAATGCTGATGTTCCTGGATTTGTAACTAGCGAACGTGAAATCATGCCTGTTCTTGATCGGATCTTTAATGGCACCGACCGACGAATCATCGTCGCCTCATTCGCTTCGCACATTCACCGGATTCAGCAAATAATTGATACCGCAGTAAGTCATGACCGTAAAGTTGCCTACATCGGAAGATCAATGGTTCGCAATATGGGTGTGGCCGAAGAACTCGGCTATTTACATATGCCGCCAAATGCAATTGTTGATGGAAAAGATTTAGATTCACTTGGCGAAAATGTTGTCTTAATCTGCACCGGGTCACAAGGTGAACCACTCGCTGCTCTTTCCAGAATGGCGCATGGAGATCACAACATTAAAGTTGGTCCAGGGGATACCGTAATTTTGGCATCTTCACTTATTCCTGGAAATGAAAATGCTGTTTACCGTGTCATAAATGAATTAACTAGGTTAGGTGCACGCGTTGTGCATAAATCAAATGCTCTTGTACATGTATCAGGACATGCAGCAGCTGGTGAATTGCTTTATTGCTACAACATCGTGAAGCCAACTTATGTGATGCCAGTACATGGTGAATGGCGTCACCTTCGTGCAAATGGTGCGATCGCAAGATCCTCTGGAGTTCGCTCTGAAAATGTGATCATCGCTGAAGATGGAGTAGTTGTAGATTTATCAAAAGGTAAAGCAGCGATCGTTGGTTCGGTACCTTGCGGATATGTGTATGTAGATGGAACAAGTGTTGGAGATATCTCTGAAGCATCTCTAAAGGATCGAAGAATTCTTGGGGAAGAAGGGTTTATTTCAGTCGTTGTTGTCATCGATTCACAAACCGGTAAAATTGTCGCCGGGCCAGATATTCATGCCCGCGGATTTGTTGAAGATGAATCCTTATTTGATCAAGTCCGTGACAAAATTGTTTTGGAATTGCAAGATGCAGTTAGCTCTGGAGTCAGTGGATCGCATCAACTTTCACAAGTAGTAAGGCGAGTAGTTGGTAAATGGGTTGGCGGCCAACATCGTCGTCGGCCAATGATTTTGCCGCTTGTCATCGAGGTCTAAAATCGGCGCGCCTGTGCGGTTAATTACGGGCGAGGAATTACCCTGCGAATATGGCTTCCCGTGGTAAAAATGCTCGAAAAGGCGCGCGTAAAACTAGTGGCATCCTTAGCGCTATCTGGATGTTTATTGCGCACTCATTAGGCGGGGCAATTCGATTTATATTTAGAGGTGCAAAGGAGTTAGAGCCGGCACATCGTCGAGATGGCATTGGCTTATTGCTTATTGTTTTAGCTCTTGTCAGCGTAACTGGCGTTTGGATGCACCTAGATAACTTCCTGGGAAACAGTATCTACTCTTTCCTTGCTGGCGCATTTGGTCGCTTAGCAATTATTACTCCAATATTTTTAATTTATATGGGTGTTCGGATGTTGCGTACTCCAACTGAAAGTGCAGCAACCGGTCGAGTAACAATTGGTTTACTTATTACCTTAGTTAGTGCTGGCGGGTTAATTCACATACTTGCTGGCTCTCCAATATTTTCAGATGGCGCAACAGATATGCGATCTGGTGGGGGATGGTTGGGTTTTGCGATTTCCACCCCATTAGTTGCATTACTAACTTATTGGATTGCCACTCCAATTTTATTATTGATTATCTGCTTTGGTCTTTTAGTAACCACTGCCACTCCATTTAGCGAAGTAATTAACAGAGTACGCGAATTATTTAATGGTGCGCAAGGAATGATTGAAGACCGGCGGGCCAGACGCGAAGAAGAAGCTTTTGAAATTAGCGAAAACGCACCTTTTGATACACCGGTAATTGGATCACCTGAGTTAGATGAGTCAGATGAATTAGAAGAAGATACGGAAATCGAATTTGAGGAGGAAAATCAAGAGGATACCCAACTCCTTACCGCTCAAATTACTTCACAAGAGTTAACGCCAACTGTTGCTATTACCTCAATGCCGGCAGTCGTAAATAAAGCCAATGATGCTGAGCAGTTAGAGTTGGATGAAGCGCTGGATTACATATTACCCTCACTAGAACTGCTCAGAAGTGCTCCAGGGTCTAAAGCAAAAACAAAAGCCAATGAAACTGTTGTTGAAGCGCTGACTGAAGTATTTTTGCAATTTGATATCGATGCAGAAGTTGTTGGATTTATGCGTGGCCCAACTGTCACGCGCTATGAAGTTGAATTAGGTAACGCAGTTAAAGTTGAAAGAATTACTGCACTTGCTAAAAATATCTCATACGCAGTGGCAAGCAGTGATGTTCGAATCTTGAGCCCAATTCCAGGAAAATCTGCAGTAGGAATTGAGATCCCAAACTCAGATCGTGAAGTTGTGGCACTTGGTGATGTTTTGCGCTCCACAGTGGCGACAAATGAGCAACACCCATTAGTTATCGGACTTGGTAAAGATGTTGAAGGAAATTTCATCTGCGTAAATCTTGCGAAGATGCCACATCTTCTTGTAGCTGGAGCCACAGGTTCTGGAAAATCAAGCATGATCAACTCATTAGTAACTTCAATTCTTGCTCGTTCCACACCTGATGAAGTTCGGATGATTTTGATTGATCCAAAACGGGTGGAGTTAAACGCTTATGAGGGATTGCCACATTTAATTACTCCAATTATAACTAACCCCAAGAAAGCTGCTGATGCTTTGCAATGGGTAGTGCGTGAAATGGATCTTCGCTATGACGATCTCTCTAACTTTGGTTTCCGTCACATTGATGATTTCAACAAAGCACTTCGGGCTGGAAAAATTGCTCCGCCGCCAGGTAGCCAACGTAAAATGAAACCTTATCCATATTTATTAGTTATTGTTGATGAGTTGGCAGATTTAATGATGATTGCGCCACGAGATGTGGAAGATTCAATTGTACGTATCACTCAACTTGCACGTGCTGCGGGCATTCACTTAGTTCTTGCAACGCAACGTCCAAGTGTGGATATTGTGACTGGATTAATTAAGGCAAATGTTCCGTCACGACTTGCATTTGCGACAAGCAGTTTGGCTGATAGTCGAGTTATTTTAGATACACCAGGGGCCGAGAAGTTGGTAGGTCAAGGCGACGGGTTGTTTATCCCAATGGGAGCAAGTCGTGCGATGCGAATTCAAGGTGCATATATTTCAGAACGTGAAATTGAAGCGATCACTACTCACATTAAAGGACAACGCGGAACGCAATATCGTGATGACGTAACGGTGGCAGCGACTATTCGCAAAGATGTTGATTCAGATATAGGTGATGATTTAGATTTATTATTGCAAGCAGTTGAATTAGTAGTTGGAACACAGTTCGGTTCAACCTCGATGTTGCAACGTAA
>WLKK01000075.1 GCA_009701305.1 Actinomycetota bacterium
AAAAGTTGCAGCGCGTTCGACTAATTGATTTGGTTGAGCACTTCCGTATTTAAATGAGAATCCACTTGCTACTTGCAGATGAACATATGGAATTGTTGAATTACTCATCTTCTTCAACTTGAACAGCACTCTTGCTTATCGCTTTACGTACCTGCCATTGACCACTTAACTCATCACGTTCTACGTGGAATGTAATTAACATTCCTTCTGGTGCGGCTTCAACTGACCAAAAAGATTTTGCTAAATCATCGGGGCGATAATTTCCATCACTAGCTCGGTTCCACCAACCCCCTGCTTCACGCCAACGCGAAAGTACTGAATGGATTCGAAAACGACGTCCCCGCCATGTGAACTCAACCGGCTCACCTCCCACGGTAAGCACCTCAGGCGCATCACCTGATCTAGTCATCTACTCCCCCTAAATTAGAACATCTGTTCGAATAGCCCAAATACTAGGAGTTAGGGCTGACAGCAGCAAGTAGCCGCTAGATCGGTCTGAAATAGATATCAAATGGGTATTAGGCTCAGTTACATGAAACAAGTTACCTACCGTGGACCAGAGCAGATCACTGTTGATGAGTGGATCTCCCCCGAACTTCCGGCCAATTACGTGGCGGTCAAAGTGGCCTACGTCGGAGTCTGCGGAACTGACTTGCATCTATATGCCGGTCATATGGATTCGCGCGTGACTACCCCGCATGTTCCAGGTCATGAGATGTCTGGAGTTGTTGCCCGCATTGGTGCTGGAGTTAATGAATGGAAGTTAGGTGAGAAGGTAACTGTTCGACCGCTATTGCCTTGTAAAAATTGTCGAACTTGCAATGAAGGCAATTCACATATCTGTCCAAAATTAAAATTTATCGGCGTGGATATCGCTGGTGCAATGCAACCAGAATGGATCGTGCCAGCTGAATTGTTGCATCGAATTCCAGAGCAGATCACCCTTCGTCAAGGTGCACTAATCGAACCACTTGCTGTTGCTATTCATGATGTGCGAATGGCAGATCTTGATCCAACCGATGTCATTACTATTGTTGGTGCCGGACCAATTGGTTTGTTGATCGGAATTGTTTGCGTATCTCGCGGACACAAAACATTTATTACTGACATAGATCAAACCCGCTTAGATGTTGCAAAATCACATGGAATGATTCCAGTAGCTCCAGATCAAGTAGAAGCTGCGGCACGTGAAGCAACAAATGGATTAGGCACTGATGTGGTCTTTGAAGTATCTGGATCCGCCGGTGGTGCGACTTTGATCTCCACAATAGTTAAACCCCGTGGAAAGATTATTGTTGTAGGAATCCATGCAGAGTTGCGTCAGTTCAATCTGCAGCAAATATTCCACAAAGAAGTAACTATGCAGGGTGCTCGTGTCTATAAGTCAATTGATTTTGACGATGCAATCGCATTCCTTGCCACACGCACCAAAGAACTCGAACCATTAATCACAAAGGTCTTTCCAGTTGAAGATGCGTTAGAGGCCTACCTTTCACTGACTCGCGGTGGAAGTATTAAAAATTTAATCGCTATCTCTGAACCAGCTATCTAAATGAAAGTACTTGCTGGGAAAATTGCAGTAGTTACCGGCGCTAATCGCGGCATTGGTCATGCAATTGCTTTGGCGTTAGCAGAGGCTGGCGCTGACATCGTCGGAACAAGCCGTCAGATGAGTGATGATGAAAGTATTGCCAAAGAAGTAAGAGCTCTTGGCCAGAAGTTCTTTCCATTTGCCTGCGATATGAAAAATCGTGCTGAGAGTACGGCGCTAGCCAAAAAAGTTTTAACTGAAGTTGGCCAAGTCGATATCCTGGTAAATAACGCCGGAACTATTCGGCGTGAAAATATCGCCGATTACTCACTTGCAGATTGGGATGAGGTTGTTGAAGTTAACCTGACTGCTCCATTTATTCTCACCCAGGATTTTGGTAAACCCATGCTTGAACGTGGCGCAGGTAAGGTTATTTTCATTTCCTCTCTACTTTCCTACCAAGGTGGAATCCGAGTGCCGGCTTACACGGCAAGTAAATCTGGAATCGCTGGTTTAGTAAAAGCATTTGCTAATGAGTGGGCTGGAAAAGGTGTCAATGTAAATGCAGTTGCACCGGGTTACATAGTTACTGATAACACTGAAGCGCTACGTGCAGATCCAATCCGCTATGAAGCTATAACTGGGCGAATTCCCGCAGGACGTTGGGGCGAAGGTAGCGATATTGCCGGCAGTGTGGTTTTTCTCGCCTCAGAAAACGCCGATTACTTACATGGATCAACCATCACCGTCGATGGCGGATGGATGGGAAGATAATGTGCGTAAAATCAAAAGTTTATTTACAGCATTAACAATAGTTGGAGTTCTAATAATTTCAGCCTCTCCTGCATCGGCACATACAGAGCTAATAAAGAGTTCGCCTTCGGCAAATAAAACTACTGCGGTAATGCCAACATCGGTAAAATTAACATTTGAGGAAAGATTGCTTGTGATTTCAGGCAGCAAGAAACAAGCAAACTCTATAACAGTGAAATCGCCCAGCAATAAAAGAGTCTCTACGGGAGAAGTTAAAGTAATTAAAAATGTAGCCAGTGTAAATCTTCTAAAATTGCAAGAATCTGGAAAATACCAAGTTACTTTTAGGGTAGTTGCTGAAGATGGTCATGTTCTAAAAGATTCATTTAAATTTGAATTTAGAAAGTAACCTAAAAAATCCAAATTTGGAAACATTCCAGATGGCTTCAAAAACAATTCCGCTGTGCATCTTTGAGACACCTTCTCGTCGCTCGACAAAAGTAATTGGTACCTCTCCTACTGATAGTCCGGCTTCATGAAGACGATAAAGTGTTTCCACCTGAAATCCATACCCATTAGATTGGATATTTTGGAAATCGATACTTTCTATTGCCTTCTTTGAGAAAACCCTAAATCCACTTGTGCAATCTCGAACTTTCAAACCAAGCAGAATTCTGGAGTATCCACTTCCAAACCGCGAAAGAATTTCTCGATGTTTCGCCCAACCAATAATTTGTCCGCCTTTAACCCACCTGGACCCAATAGTTAAATCATATTTATCTGCTTCGCCTAGCAGTTTTTCCAAATCTATAACTCGATGTGAGTGGTCTGCATCCATCTCAATAAAGTATTCAAAATTTCTCTCTAAACCCCATGCAAATCCTGCACGGTACGCATTTCCAAGTCCAGTTTTCTTTGGGCGCGACAAAAGCTCTATTTTGTCATCACTGAACATTAATTGATTAATTGTTTCTGCAGTGCCATCTGAAGAATTATCGTCGATTGCTAAAATTTGCAACGCCGGAAATGTTGATCTAATTTCATTAATTAAAGTTCCGATATTCAATACTTCATTGTATGTCGGAATTAAAAGCAAAGAGTTTGCAGAAAGTTTCACTCGATAACTTTACTCTTAAGAGATTTACTCGTAAAGATAAAGAGTGCGAGTGATCGTGTCGGCTCGTCTATTCTTGATAAATCTTGGTACCTTTAAGAGTCTGCTTGTAACCAACTAAATAAGGAGTCCCATGGACTTAGTACTAATCATCGGTCGCATACTTTTTGCACTGATCTTCATTAATTCAGGAATTGCGCACTTCACAAAATCAGCAGCAATGACTGGATATGCCCAGTACAAGAAAGTTCCAGCCGCAAAAGCATCAGTATTGCTTTCAGGATTGGTAATTCTCCTCGGAGGTGTTTCAATCGTTCTAGGTGTTTATGCTGACCTTGGCGCACTTCTAATCGCACTATTCAGCATCGTCTCGGCTTTCGTGATGCACAACTTTTGGACAATTGAAGATGCGACTGCAAAACAAGGTGAGACTGCTTCATTCTTTAAAAATCTCGCACTTGGCGGAGCAGCTTTGATGCTCTTTGTTCTGATCGGCCAAGGTGCTTCAATTGGAGCCAGCCTCGGAGATCCATTCTTTAATCTGTAATATATAAATTGAAAACCCCGACCTAACTTGGGTCGGGGTTTTTTCTGCCACAATAACCAGCGTGATCCCAGCATTAGCAATTATTGTCGGAGCTGTCATGGGTTCGGCTCTAGGCCTTATTGGAACTGGTGGTGCAATTCTTGCCGTACCAGCATTGGTTTATCTCTTTGGATATTCTGCGATAAATGCCACTACCGCTTCATTGGTAATAGTAATTACAACGGCAACAGTAAGTGTCATCCCCCGTGTTCGTCGAAAACAAGTTCAAATAAAGTCAGCTTTAATTTTGTGGAGCATTGGATTACTAGGAAATTACTTCGGAGTTCAACTTTCGAAAACTATAAGTGAAAAAGCCTTGTTGATTGGATTTGGTGTAATTCTCTTAGCCTCTGCGACAAGCATGATTTGGCGATCCTTCCAAAAAGATTTAACTGTAAAGAAAAGAAGTACTTGGGTACTTCCTTTGGCAGGTTCACTAATTGGATTCATGGCTGGGTTATTTGGAGTTGGTGGCGCATTTTTAGCGATCCCAACTTTGATACTTGTGTTTGGTGAGACCGCACAGATAGCTGCAGGGACCGGGCTTGCCTTAATGATCTTGAACTCAGTGACCGCGCTGTTGTTTCGTTTCCAAAACATCCAAAACGTCTCCTGGGATATCCCGATCATAATCTTGGTAAGTGCAATTACTTTCTCAATATTCGCAACTCAAAAGGGTGCCGCACTAAAATCAGTCACTCTTGAGCGAATATTTGCTTACTTCTTATTTTTAGTTGGTATTGCAACGTTAATTGAATCTATAATTAAATAACCTTTTTATCAGAATCCAATTTTTTAGTCAACACTAAAATAACTTCTTTTTCATCAGTATTTTCTTCCAAAATAAGTTCCAACTCAATTTGATTAAGCTCCTCCGAAATATGCTCAAGCCTAGATTTAACGTCAGCCAAAGAAAGGCCAAGTATTCGCATAGACAATGTAGTTTCGCCACCACTTGCAAGCACCTGGATTGATGAGCCTGCCGGAACTTCACAGGCAAACTTCATAAATACATTCTCAACTCTTTCACCAAGTTTAAATTGCTGGCTATCTCCATAAAGTGCTCGAACATTTAACCAAGAATTATTTACAACAGCCGCTTCGGCCATTTTGGCAGCCAAATTGGTCAAGGTTCCGACCCCAAGTGGATCTAGCTGAATCTGTGTCCTTAATTGCGAGTCCAACTGGTGTAACTTAAAAGATCCCTCATCAGAAAGCTTAGCTGTGCTTTCTACTTCAGAGATAACATCTAATATTTTAGTCACTGCAGAATTGTTGAGTTTTGAAATATTTTCTAATGCCATATTTAACTTACCCTGCTCTTCAACCAGCAATAAATTTCGCTGAGCAATTTCTTTTTCAGATTTTGAAAATTTTGTAAAACCCTTGAATGAGATCCAGATCAAGAAAATTCCGAATGGAAAAAGAAAAATAATCGCTGAGATCGGTAATCGAACAATAAATCTACACTCCCAGGGTACCGTTCTAAATAAATCATTGGCGAAGTAGAGCCAGACAAAATAACCAATTAAAGATATTTGCCACCTACCCCACACCAACAGCATCGCAAGGGTGTAGCCAGTAGCTGTAAGAATGTAGTGAAGTGGTAAACCCGTGGTACATGTGTGCGCAATCACTGGAGTTGCGGCCATGGTTACGATGCATAAAACAGCTACTGCCGAACTGCCAAGCCAATCAATTCTTTTCTTGCGATAAAGCAAGTAACAAGTGAAAGAACAGGTTAGTAAACCTACGGCGGATAAAAACTTGACGCCATCCCACCAAAAACTTAAAAACATAAAAAATGGAATTCCGACACCAATCTGCCCAATCATCGTTATGGCATAAAAAAGGCGAGTTTTTTCTACTACTAGAGATTTTGGCGGTTTATCTAAAATGGCTTCGAAATCATTGGTGGTTGAAGGAATTGAGATTGAGATTACCTGCGATCCAACATCGGGTAGATCCATATGAACGGTGCCACCTATAGAAAGAATCTCTTTCTCAATAACCAAAGTGGTACCAAGCCCCGGTAGGTTTTTTACATTGGAGATTTTGCCGTCATGCGTGATTCCAATTTTGATTACTGCATTTTCAATATCATTTTGAAAAATCAACTCTTGAGATTCTCGTTTAACACTCCATGAAATTACTAAATTTTTTGCTCCTGCGTGCTGTTGGGCGTTGCTAATCAACTCTTCCAAAGCGTTTGAAATGACCTCGGATATCCGTCGGTTAATTTTGATGTTTTCGCCCTCAGCCCTAATAGTAATATGAAGCGAGGATTTAGCGGATGAAATGCCGGCTCTCACCGCGGCAATAACATTACCTTTCAGAAAATAAGTACCGCGATCATCTTCTTCTTTGAAAAGAATTTGTTTAATTTCCGGTAATGAATTTCTTAACTCTTGATCGCTCAACTTAAGAATTGACCTAATCGTATTTAGAGTGACTGCATGTATTTTAATTGAACTTTTCTGCCATAACTCACTTAAGTTTTTTTGACGTTCCCGCGATAGAAGATTCCCTAGGAAAACCACGCGCTCTTTATCTCGATCTTGCGCTGCAGAAAACTCCTTCCGCCAGTTAAAACTTACGGCAAAAATAAAAATGCACTGCTGGATCAGCAAAAGTAATCCTTTACTTAGGACATTTCCAGTTTTTAAAACTGCTTCAGAGGCAACAAAGTATGAGTAGTAATTAAATATCAGCACTGCAAATTGAATTGGGATAATAACCACAATTCTTTTTCTGTTTGCCAAAATACCAAGAGAGACTAAAACTGTAGAGACTATAGAATTTAGCCAGATCCAACTAACGCTCTCACCCGGATAAAAAACAATTAGCACAATCAAAAAAATAAGTGAAAAAGGCATCAACCAGCGACCATACTCATACTTTGATTTTACGATTCCGAAAATATATAGAGCTAACAAAGCGAAGAATGAAAATTTAATTAGATTTGGAATGCCTTCATTAAAATAAGTAAACCCAATTACTAAAATAGCCCAGGAGTAGCCACAAAGAACTGTAATGAATGAACGACTAAGGTTTAAAAATGCGCTCTCTTCACTCTGGTAAGCCTCCTGCATTCTCACCTCATGCATCTCTTTGGTAGTAGTGGATCTGTAATTTAATTATTTTACGAGCCTAATGCTTTGTTGC
>WLKK01000076.1 GCA_009701305.1 Actinomycetota bacterium
AAAACTTACTGAGTTCACAGCCTTTACATAACCTTTTGCTTTTCGAACCAAGCCGCTTCCAATTGGAAAGCGGACAGACAGGTTATCTACAATTAATACTGGCTTGTCATTTGTCATTTGCTTAAACTTTCATCTTGAAGTGCATGGTCCTGTGGATACCAACATGCTGCGTATCTGTCCTTTGAGATTGTCGAAAAGAGTGGACTCTCACTAGCGCACTTACTTTGTGCGTACTCACAACGTGGCTGGAATGCACAACCAACCGAAACTTTACTCATGTCAGGAGCCACGCCTTGAATTGGTCTTAACTCACTTGTACGTGGTCGATCTAAGCGCGGAATTGATCGAAGCAAACCTAAGGTGTATGGATGGTTAGGGTTCCCCAGAACTTCTGCAGTAGCTCCTTGTTCAACAGCTTTACCGGCATACATCACAGTTAACTTTTCTGTGAATCCAGCAACCACTCCAAGGTCATGAGTAATAAGCAGCAAACTCATTCCCAAATCTTTTTGAATATTTGTAAGAAGTTCCAAAATTTGCGCTTGTATTGTTACATCCAGAGCGGTGGTTGGTTCATCTGCAAGCAGTAGAGATGGACGTGCCGATAGAGCCATCGCGATCATCGCACGCTGTCTCATTCCACCAGAGAGTTGATGTGGATATTGCTTTACACGTTCACGAGCCGAAGGGATTCCGACCATATCAAGCAGTTCAATTGCTCGCTCTTGGGCTTTTTTCCCCTCGATTTTTTCGTGGGCCTTAATTTGCTCAACAATTTGTTCGCTTATAGTTAAAACTGGATTCAAACTTGATAGTGGATCTTGAAAAATCATCGCAATAGAACCGCCACGAAGTTTGCGCATACTTTTTTCAGGTGCGCCTATTAACTCTTCACCGCGAAATTTGATACTTCCGGCCGTAATTTTTGCAGTTTTTTTAGGTAAAAGTCCAAGTATGGCAAGAGCGCTTACGCTTTTTCCTGAACCAGACTCTCCCACAAGCGCCATAGATTGACCCTCATTTATTGTGTAAGTCAATCCACGAACTGCGGTAACTCTTCCTTGTCTACTGTTAAATTCAACTTGTAAATCACTAACTTCCAATAATGGTTTACTCATTATCGCACCGACTTAGGGTCAACGGCTTTACGTAAGCCATCGCCAATAAAGTTAACTGCTAAAACAGTTACAACAATCATTACCCCAGACGGAACATAAATCCAAGGTTCTGCTAGCAAAATCTGACTTTGCTGAGCCAAGTTAACCATTTGACCCCAACTAGAGATAGGTGGGCGAACTCCAAGACCTAAGAAACTCAAGCCAGCCTCAGTCAAAATTGCTCCTGCAATTCCGAATGTAGCAACCACTGAAAGTGGACCTAAAAGGTTTGGCAAAATATGATTTTTTAAAATGGCTGGCGTCCGCACTCCAATAACTTTGGCAGCGGTAATAAATTCTTGTTCCCGAAGGGCAAGTACTTGTCCACGCACAACACGAGCAGATGTGGGCCAAGTTGCCAATGCAATTACTAAAATCACGTTTGTTAAGCTTGGTCCAACAATAGCGATAAAGATAATAATTAGAATTAAACTTGGCACGCTCATAAAACCATCAGTGATGCGCATCAAAATTGTGTCAGCCCATTTGCCTAAGAAGCCAGAGATAAGTCCCACTGTAATTCCGATAGATAATGCAACAGCAACTGCCCCAACTCCAACAACCATTGATGTTCGGGCACCAAAAGCAACTCGAGCCCACACATCACGCCCAACATCATCAGTTCCCAGGAAGTGCCCGTTTCCAGGCGGCTGCCTGACACTTTCCAAATCAATAAACTCTGGTCCTTGTGGAGCGAGTATGTCAGCGAATATCGCCATTAGAGTCACTAAAGAGAGAACAACAACACCCACGATGGCGAGCCGATAAGACCTGAATCTGTGCAGGGCTTCACTGAAATTTGAATTCTTCGCAGGTTTCTTCACCTTTGCGGTTTTGTTTTTAGCCAAGGCGCACCCGCGGATCAGCCAAGGTGTAAGCAATATCTGTAATCAAATTACTAATGATTACTGTTACAGCTACCACAATCACTATTCCCATAACCATCGGCACATCTCGACCACCTGCGGCCCTAACTGCTAAAGATCCCATCCCTGGCCACGTAAATACGGTTTCAGTAATAACAGCACCCGCGATAATTTCAGGTAGATGCAAACCGACAACACTTATAACTGGAAGAAGGGCATTTTTAAATGCGTGATTGTAAGTAACACGTCGATTGCTAATTCCCTTAGCTTTCGCGGCAATTATAAATTCTGAACTGAGTACATCTAGCATGCTTGCTCTGGTGTAACGAACAAGCTGTGCAGCTAGAACCAAACTTAGTACAGACACCGGAAGAATCATATGCTTGACCAAATCTAGAAAAGACTCATCAGTGAGACTGTGCATATAACCACTCGGGAGTAAATTCATTTTGACGCTGACGGTGTAAATCAATCCTAAAGATAAAATAAAGCCTGGGATTCCCGCTATAAAAATTGGAATTGATCCAATAACATAATCAACCCAAGTATTTTCTTTGATGGCCGCTAAAATACCAAAAAAGACTCCAATTATAATTCCAAAAAATAACGCCGAAAAAATTAGCATTGCAGTATTTCCTACAGTTACTTTCAAAACCTCAGCAATATCGTTGTCTTCAGAGGTTGAATATCCCAGATCCCCTGTGACAACTTTTTTCAACCAGATTCCATATTTAATTGGAAAGGCGCGATCCAAACCTAGTTCGGCGCGCTTGGCTGCCATCTCATCTGGCGTTAAAGATGCTGCCGCTTCAGCTGATAAGAGAACATCAAGTTCATCACCAGGTGCAAAATCTAGTCCCAGAAAAACAACGGTAAGAGTTACCCACAAGACTACAAATCCTGTAGCAATCCTTCGCAATATCTGAGTAAACAAACTTTCCTCACTTCTTGCTACCTAATTTCACAATTAATTTCTAAAAGTGGAAAGGGAGATCTTTAGATCTCCCTTTCCAGTCTCGCTAGTTTTATTACTTTGCCATTTCCCAACCAACAACGCCCATGCTTGAATCGCGATCATTTGGATAGAGCGCGAAGGTTCCGCCTAATTTCTTGCTAACCACGTTGTAAGTTTGGCGAGTCCAAGGAATGTAGAAAGGAACTTCATCGTTGATGATCTTTGCAAGAGCATCTTCGATCTTGTCTTGCTCTGCTGGATCAGTTTCAAGCATTAACTTTGCATAGAGTTCAGGGATATCGCACTTTGCGTAGAAAGAGAAGATCGGCGTAACACAGTTGAATACGCTAAATCCCTTCCATGTTGCAAGTCCCAAAGCTCCACCACCGTTGAAGGTCAATGCCCAAGTATCTTTATCAGCTTTTACGATACGAGTCTCATTGGCCCATGCAGCATTTTCAAGGACATTAAGTTCGACCTTCATGCCTACGGCTTCTAATGCTTGCTTTACCGCAACTGACATGGTGGCATCCCCTGGATCTCCTGCTAACACATTGATCTTGTAGGGCTTGCTCAAATCGCCACCCCATGCTTTTAGTAACGCCTTTGCCTTAGCTGGGTCGTACTCATACTTTTCTAGATTTCCACGATTTTGGTCAAAGGAAGGGAACATCCAGCGAACGCCGCCTCTACCTTTTAATACATTCTTAAGATATGAGCGGTAATCAAATGCGTACAAAAATGCTTGACGCACTCTTTTGTCACCAAATGTAGGGTGATCGTCGCGGAACTGGAAGTACCTTGAACCAGTGGTGTTATTCCAAGTTGATGTATAACCTGAAAGTTTATCCACTTGCTCTTCCATTGTTGCATCAACATCAATTGCTAGATCCAATTCACCTTTTTGTAGCATTGGTAATACGTTTGTTTGTGCTACAGCGGTGTACAAGAAGATCTTGTCAATCTTTGGTTTTCCACCAAAATAATTTGGATTGGCATCAAACTCTAAGTAAGCATTTCGCTTGAACTTCTTTAAAGTGTAAGGACCTGTTCCGACTGGTTGATCAACAACAAAATCGGATCCGGCCCACTCTTTAAATGTTAGTCCTGAGTGAACTTCTTTTGGAATGATTGAATACACAGCATCAGTCATTCCTCTTAACCAAACTGCATTTCCTTTTGTAAGATTTATTTCGATGTTATAAGCATCAATTACTTTAACGCCTGATGGAATGCCGGTAAGTTTGGTATTTAATTCAGCACAACCATCTACGGCCTCCCATAATGCAGGTGCGTAACCGATGTAGTTCTTAACGTTCATGCGACAGTTGAAACCAACTGTTTCGGCAACATCTTCAGAATCAAATGTTGAGCCGTCGCTAAACTTGACACCTTTACGAAGTTCAAAAGTAATCTTCTTCGCATCTTTAGAGATTGTCCACTTTGTTGCTAAATCAGGCAAAATGGTTTTTTCATCTTTTGCAATTTTAACTAAGTTATTAAATAGTAAAAAGTTAACAAGATGATCAGTACCAGAGCTGTTTCGGCTTGGTCCAAAAGCATTTGACCAGTCACCCATACGTGTCATCCGAAGTACGGTTGGGGTGGCAGGTGCTGCTGGTTTTGCCGCAGGCTTAGCTGCAGGTTTTTTTGCAGCAGGTTTGGCAACAGGTTTCTTAGTTGCTGCACCAGCTGGCGAAATTGAAGAAAGGGTTAAGGCTAACGCCGCTGCTAGGCCGACTGCTAAACCTTTCCGGATAACTCTTTGCATACATTCCCCCTTTGAGGATTGCTCACTTAGGAAGCGAAGACGACCCGCGCTACCTGTTGATGAAGTTTGCTGAAAGGTATGCGAATATTTGGATTATCGGTAGCACTAAAATGACCAAATAATTAATCAAAGTGTTAATATTTTTAGGACTCTAATTAGACAGTTGAAATTTGTAGTACTAAAGAAATTTGCTCTCTAACTGGATTAAAAGGGCTTTTACTTGAATTTTGCGTTTAGTTCAGGCTTCAATACGACCCCAAGCCCGGGAGCGTCCGGCAAATGAACGACACGTCCATCACTGTTTAACGGCGTCTCAATAATCCCTGCGGTGTAGTAATACTCACCGATGATGTCTGAAGGAAAACGCATGGATAATCCTGGCATGGCGCAGGCAACTTGAAGTTGGGCTGCTGCTCCAACACCACATTCACCATTTGATCCGATTACCGAATCCAATCCAAATGCATCAGCAATTCTTCCCATTTCCACAGCTCGTGAAGGACCGCCGCTCTTGCCTACATAAATACTTATTACATCCGCTGCCTCTGCGCGAAGTACCGCAACTAAGTTATCTAGCGTGAAAACACTTTCGTCTGCGACTACTGGAATACCTAACTCTTTCAATTCGTGCATTCCTTGCAAATCACCAGCAGCTACTGGCTGCTCAAGAAAGGCGGGGTTGTGTTCTCTCATCAATGAAACTGCATGCCGCGCTTCCGATCTACGGTAGCCAGTGTTTGCATCGGTTCCAAGGAAAGTATCTTTGCCCACAAGTTGTCTGGCATATGCAAAACGGTCACCATCATCTACTGGATCTTTGCCAATTTTTAATTTGAATGCTCCGAAACCCATTTTGATCGCGGCTTCGTAAACATGCTTGATTCGGGCTTTGTCGCCACTTAAGGAGAATTTAATTGGCACCTCGGTTCGAATCGCGCCACCTAGCGCATCTGCCATCGTTATATCTAGCGAACGGGCATACGCATCCCAAAGCGCAGTTGCCACACCGGCTTTAGTAAATGGACTTGCTGCTAATGCAATCTCCACTTTTGAAAGTAAATTTTCTACTGGCGAAATTGGTTGGCCGATTAAAATTGGCATCAGCACTGTTCTGATTGCATGCTCAGCTGTTCCGCTGTCTTCTCCACTCCAACCAAGAGTTCCGCTGACTTCTCCAATTCCTTCAATTCCAGAGGAAAGGATGACCTTTACAATTAGAAAATTAGAATGATCGTGCGTTCCACTTGATCCCTGTACTACAAGGGATGGGTGAACTACTGGATCTACTTTCAGAGTTTGAATAGATTTAATGGTGGCTTTAACGGCTGATGATGTCATGAAGCCAGTCTTACATGAACTCCAATAAAGTTGCTACTACTTTTAACAATAAATCTTTCAATTAAAATGTGAAAATTCAATTAACGCAGTGGTTTATAGTCTTCCTAATGCAAATTCAAGTGCATTTTTGGTGATTAAAGCGACTTGGTCATCTACAGGTAGAGACGCAGTCCAATTAATAGAGCCCACGCTTATAACAACGCCACCACTATCAGTTGTTAGGGTCACTAATTCAGCTCCGGCACCCTCACCATTTAATCCTCGTGCGTGTAATCTGGTGTTTGCTGGCGTACTTGAGTCACGTTTATCTGTTTCGTGACCTGATGCGCCACCTGGGCAACGCGATACTAGAGAATTAAATCCAAACTTGTCACCATTTTTTAATTTGGTATTTGTGAATATCGGATGATCAACATCTATCACTTCATATGGTGCGCTTGTCCCCATTCCCGCAAAACTCATGACAACACCTAGCAATGAACTTTCTACTTCATGTCGTAACCCAAATCGACTCGGAATTAACGCACCTTCACCACTATAAGCACGATGAGGCAACCAATCTGACAGGTCCATATTTTGAACGGTCATTTCATCACCATTTAGGTCAACACTGCAGTTGATGCCATTCCCGCCAAGGTAAAGTAATTTGCCTCCCTTGTTTTGTATCCAATCCTTTAATTTTTCATACATATTAATTGTCCAGTACTCAGGGTGAGTACTCAGGATTAAAACTTTGTACTTTTCTAAATTTAATTCGCCGCTATCAAATTGATTCTCAGAATAGAGATCATATTCATATTTTTCTTTTTCCATCCAACCTAGCAATCGCCATTCTCCAGCAGCTACATGCTCTGAACCAATTCGTTTAATTGGATCCGTGATTTTGCTTTCAAGTTCTTCGCTATTAACTGGTTCGGGACGATCAAAGGACAAAGGTTCAAATGAATTTCCCACCCACCAGATTGCACCTGTTGGCCGGAACCAAGGTGATGATTGGGTTGGAGAAACTGTTGGCGCATCGGGCAGCTTATTTGCTGCAACATAATTACT
>WLKK01000077.1 GCA_009701305.1 Actinomycetota bacterium
GAATTTTTCCAAAACTTTGAACTGCATCTGTGTGAATCGGGAGATCTAATTCCCCAGCGATTGCAGCAATCTCACCAACATGTTGAACCGAACCAACTTCATTATTTGAATGCATGATTGATATCAAAGATATTGAACCTGCCGCTGCTCTAATTTTCTTTTCAGCATCACCAATTAAAAGTTGACCATTTTGATCCACATCAAGTTCAAGCCATTTTGCATTTTCGTGTTCGACTAACCATTCGAGTGGATCAAGAATGGCATGGTGTTCGATTGGAGAGGTAGCGATTACATTCCTACCTTCTGCAAGCCGATGCCAATAAAAACCTTTTAACGCTAAATTATTTGCCTCTGTTCCAGATGCGGTAAAAATCACCTCACTTGGTGATGCTCCAACTGCATCTGCGATAGCTTCTCGTGATTCCTCAACAACTTTTCTGGCGCTGCGCCCTGCCGCATGCAAACTTGAAGCATTTCCAACTTTGCTTAGCTGTTGGCTCATAGCTAGCACGGCTTCGGGAATCATCGCCGTTGTGGCTGCATTATCTAGATATGCAGTCGCGCTGTTAATGGCCATTTGGCAATTCTAGAGCGTTAACCCTTTCGGGCAGCGATTGCGCTGGTGGCTTGCGGAAGTACCGCAAAAAGATCGCCAACTACGCCAAAATCAGTTACTTCAAATATCGGCGCCTCTGGATCCTTATTAATTGCCACAATCACTTTGCTGGTCTGCATTCCAGCACGATGTTGGATCGCACCTGAAATCCCACAGGCAATGTAGAGAGAAGGCGAGACCGTTTTGCCGGTTTGACCAACTTGATGTGAGTGCGGATACCAGCCGGCATCAGTTGCTGCACGGGATGCGCCAACGGCTGCTCCAAGCAGATCAGCCAAAGCTTCAACTGGAGCAAAGTCGCCATTTGTACCGCGTCCGCCAGAAACCACAATGGCTGCTTCAGTTAACTCTGGTCGGCCGCCTTTTTTTGCTGGCTCGCGATTGCTGATCACAACTTTTGTTGGATTCAATTTAGGTGAAATAACTTCAACCTCACAGGTGGAAGGTTGGCTTTCTGGTTCAACCGAATTTGGTCGAACAGTAATTATGGCGATCCCCTTGCTTACCTTGGAATGCACAACTGCAGATCCTCCAAAGATAGATTGTGTTGCAATTGAATCAGCGGTTACATCAACTGCATCGGTAATAATTCCAGAATTAGTACGGACTGCAACTCTTGCGGCAATTTCTTTTCCGCGAGCGGTAGAAGGAATCAACAAAGTAGTAGCGCCTTTTTCCAAAAGTAAGTCAGCTAGTGCTTGGGCAACAAGGGCACTTGGATGATCGTTGATGGTGCTATCTTCGATCGCAATTATTTTATTTGCGCCAAAAGAATTTATTGCAGCGGCGGCTTTTGCACCATCGCCGGGAATTCCAACTATTACAGCGGTAACTTCGCCGGCTCGTCTAGCGATTGTTAACAACTCCCCCGCAGTTTTTGTAATCACTCCGTCTATATGATCAATAAAAACAAAAGTACTCATGCCAACCTCTTTTCAGCCAAAAATTCACTAAGGGCATTTCCGCCCGCACCCTCATCTACTACTTTTACGCCAGCACTTCTTGCAGCTTGTTCATTAAAATCATTAACCAAACTCCATGCACCAGCACCACCTACTTCAGCAGCACTTACTCCAAGGTCGGCAAGTGATAAAACTTCAATACTTTTTTTCTTTGCAGCCATGATGCCTTTAAATGATGGATAACGTGGTTCATTTATTTTTTCAATTACGCTAACAATTACTGGCATTGGAGCGCTCATTGAATCAACACCTTCATCAGTAACTCTTTTAATGCTTACTTGATCTGCACTCACATTAACTTCCCCAGCAAATGAAAGCTGTGGTAACTCAAGACGCTCTGAAAGCATCGAAGGAATAACACTCATTCGTGCATCAGTTGATTCAGTGCCACACAAAATAAGATCTGGATTAACTCTTTGAATCACTTTAGCTAAAATCAATGATGTGGCAAGTGCGTCAGATCCGGCGAGCGCAGCGTCGCTAATGAGTATTGCATCATCAGCACCCATTGAAAGTCCCTTGCGAAGTGCTTCTGTTGCTCGCTCTGGTCCCATACTAATTAGCGTTACGGAATGTCCAGCTTCTGCTCCACCATTTGCTTCAACAATTTGCAACGCAGATTCAATTGCGTACTCATCTAAATCATTTAGCACCGCATCAACACCTTCGCGATCAATCAACTTAGTGCTGGCGTTTAATTTTTTCTCAGCCCATGAATCTGGGACTTGCTTTACGCAGACAGCGATCTTCACTAATCACTCCTAAGCCGGATTTCATTGTGAGGCGGATACGGCCCTATGTTACCGGTCGGTAACTAAAATGTGCGCGGGTACCAGCGTGTGCTCGCGTGTACTTAGGAGTAACCCGAAGGTGGTCGTAAAGTGCAGGGGTGCTCGCCATAATCGCTCCCGGACAAGGCGCCCAAAGCCCAGGATTCTTAAACCCTTGGCTGGAATCGGCCCGAGTCAAAGATTTATTGACCTGGTGGTCGGCTGTTGCCAACTTAGATCTAATTCACTTGGGCACCAACGCCGATGCAGATGAGATCCGAGATACTGCTAATGCTCAACCGTTGATCGTGGCCGCTGGATTAGTTGGCGCGCTTTCACTCTTCCCACATCCATCAGATGCATTTGGCAAAGTCGGAGTTGTGGCTGGCCACTCTGTTGGCGAATTCACCGCTGCTGCTGGGGCTAGGGCAATAACTGCTGAATCTGCAATTACATTGGTACGCGAACGTGGATTAGCGATGGCAGCTGCAAGTGCTGCTACTCCCACTGGAATGTCAGCGATATTAGGTGGAGATCGAGCTGATGTTTTAGCCGCGATTGCTAAATTTAATTTAACTGCTGCAAATGAAAATGGTGGCGGGCAGATTGTCGCTGCTGGTGAGTTAGCCGCACTTGCTGCGCTCGCCGAAAATCCACCTGAAGGTGCGCGGGTGCGACCGCTCTCAGTGGCTGGCGCATTTCATACCTCTTATATGAAACCGGCAGTGGCACGGATGAAATCTCTTTCAACTTCAGTGACTGTTCATGATCCGCGCACCAGAGTAATTTCAAATCGAGATGGCGCAGTTGTTCATAGTGGCCGGAGTTTGCTTGATCGGATGATCGATCAGATTGCTAACCCAGTTCGCTGGGATCTATGCATGGAAACTCTTAACGAGTTAGGCGTAACCGCTGTAATAGAGATGCCACCTGCGGGAACTTTGGTGGGTTTGATTAAACGAGCCCTTCCTAATGTTGAAACACTCGCGCTAAAAACTCCTGATGACATTCCTGCCGCACTTGATTTAATTGGCCGGCATGGTTCTGCCAGCGCCATTGATAATCAACCAACATGGCGAATGATCGTTGCTCCGTTTGCCGGCTACTTCACATCCGCGGGAATCGAAGTAGGTACACAACTAGCAGCAGGGGCGGTAATCGGAACTGTTTCCAACAAACGTGAAAGTGCTGAACTTAAAAGCACGCATGCCGGAACTCTGATTGAAATTATTGTTGAAGAAGGCGATCCAGTTGCCCCCGGCCAACCGATTGCACGATTGCATCCGGAAGGTCAAAATTAATGCACAAAATATCTGAACCATTAGCAACTCGTCACTCGCAAATATTGGGTGTTGGAGATTACCGGCCATCTCGTATTGTCCCTAACTTAGAAATTGTAGATTTGATTGATTCAAGTGATGAATGGATCCGCGAGCGATCTGGAATTGAATCACGACGCTATGCATCTGCTGATGAAAGTGTTGTTGATATGTCTGTTGCGGCTGGGCAAAAAGCATTGACTGCTGCCGGAATTACCGCTGCTCAACTAAGTGCGGTAATTGTGGCAACTGTTACTTATCCTTTTCAAACACCAAGTGCTGCTACCGATGTAACTTTACGTTTAGGAAATCCAAATGCTGCTGCATTTGATATCTCTGCAGCCTGCGCCGGATTTTGTTATGGCGTTGGAATGGCGAGCGACATGGTGCGTACCCATAGCGCTGAATATGTTTTATTGATTGGTGTTGAAAAACTTTCTGATTTCACCGATCCAACTGATCGCGGAACTGCTTTTATTTTTGCAGATGGTGCTGGAGCGATTGTGATTGGTCCAAGTGATCGACCAAAAATTGCTCCGATGATTTGGGGATCTGATGCAACCGCTCGCGAAGCGATCGTCATGCAACCTTCATGGCTGGAGTTACGAAATCCAGATGGTCTTGCAAATAGTGGAAATATTGGTTGGCCTGATATCAAAATGCAAGGACAAACAGTATTTCGCTGGGCGGTTTATCAGATGGCCCCAATCGGATTGAAAGCAATTGAAGCTGCCGGAATCACCGTGGATCAACTAGATGTATTTATCCCCCATCAAGCAAATATCAGAATCATTGATGCGATGGCCAAGGCGATGAAATTACCTGAAGGAATTACTATCGCTCGAGATGTGCGCGTTTCGGGAAATACCTCTGCTGCCTCAATTCCGTTGGCAATGGCCGCACTTTATGACTCAGGTGAAGTAAAATCTGGTCAGTTGGCACTACTTATTGGTTTTGGAGCGGGTTTGGTTTACGCCGCCCAGGTAGTTGAACTTCCGTAATCAATCAACACAAACGAAGGAGAAAGCATGGCGATAACAGAGCAAGAAGTACTGGCAGGAA
This sequence comes from Actinomycetota bacterium, assembly GCA_009701305.1. Lineage (GTDB taxonomy): Bacteria > Actinomycetota > Actinomycetes > Nanopelagicales > Nanopelagicaceae > UBA3012. The sequence continues at coordinate 4,730 of WLKK01000077.1, forward strand.
TCAAAGAGATCGTTGAAGAAGTTGCTGGCGTTCCAGGTAGCGATATTGAAATGTCAAAAAACTTCACCGATGATCTTGATGTTGATTCATTAAGCATGGTTGAAGTTGTTGTTGCCGCTGAAGAACGTTTTGGAATCAAAATTCCAGATGATCAAGTTGCCGGAATGCTCACAGTTGGCGATGCAGTTAACTTCATCGTTAAGGCAGCAAATTAGTGTCATTGAAAAATGATCCAAATAATCGAGTTGTAATCACCGGCCTCGGTACTTTGTCACCGTTAGGCCGTGATGTTGCATCTACGTGGGAAGGCTTGCTCGCCGGAAAAAGTGGCGTGACTCGTCTTCCACAAGATTGGTCACCTGACATGCCAACTCAAATTGCGGCGAAAGTTGCAGTTGAACCGGCAGAGTTAATGGATCGAGTAGAGATGCGCCGACTTGATCGCTCGGAACAATTTGCACTGATCGCAGCCCGCGAAGCGTGGGCTGATGCTGGTTCACCTGAAGTTGATCCAACTCGTTTAGGAGTTGTCATCGCTTCAGGAATTGGTGGAGTTTTAACGTTACTAAATTCTTACGATGTACTAAAAGAAAAAGGTGTTCGTTCGGTTAGCCCACACACAGTTCCAATGTTGATGCCTAATGGACCTGCTGCACATGTTGGGTTGGAATTTGGCGCAAAAGCTGGAGTGCATACTCCGGTTAGTGCTTGCGCATCTGGCGCTGAAGCACTTGGTTATGCATTAAATATGATCCGTTCTGGCCGTGCTGATGTAGTTATCGCCGGCGGAACAGAGGCAGCGATTCATCCCTTACCGATGGCTGGCTTTGCAAATATGAAAGCTTTATCTACCCGTAATGATGATCCAACTCGTGCCTCACGTCCATACGACAAAGATCGGGATGGTTTTGTTTTAGGTGAAGGTGCTGGAGTTCTTGTAATTGAAACTTTAGAACATGCAAAAGCACGTGGTGCCAAAATTTATGCAGAAGTAGCGGGACAAGGTTTAACTTCAGATGGTTTCCATATTGCAGCACCGGATCCTGAAGGAACAGGTGCAACAAGGGCGATGTTGGCAGCGCTGACTGATGCAAATATTTCTGTAGATGAAATTGTGCATCTAAATGCCCACGCAACATCTACCCCTGCAGGAGATATCGCTGAGGCTGGTGCGATCACCGGTGCTTTTAAATCTCACCTAGATCAAATCGCAATCTCTGCTACAAAATCTATGACTGGACATTTATTGGGTGGCGCTGGAGCAATCGAAGCTATTTTTGTGGCTCTTGCTCTGCATCACCGTATAGCGCCACCAACTATTAATATTGAAAATCTTGATGATGCAATTCATTTAAATATTGTTCGCGACAAGCCCCGTGCACTTCCAAGTGGAGATATCGCAGCATTAAATAACTCCTTTGGTTTTGGTGGTCACAATGTTGCAATCGCTTTCCGGTCTATTTAATGAGTGAGCAACCAGTACCGCCAGTACAGGTAGACGCTCGTGACCCCCAACTGCGCATGGAACGTTTAGTTGATGCCGGCTCTCTAGTTGCACTAACAGAGCGTGATACTTCTGGAATGTTTGCCGCTTACGGAAATATAAATGGCTCTCGAGTTTCTATCTTTGCAACTGATGCCACTATCCAAGGTGGCGCAATGGGTGAAGCCGGTGCGCATGTAATTCTTAAAGCTTATGAAGATGCAATGGCGCATAAAAATCCAGTAATTGGAATTTGGCATTCCGGTGGTGCGCGCTTACGTGAAGGTGTTGCTTCCTTGCACGCTTTCGGTTTGGTCTTTCATGCAATCACCCAAGCAAGTGGAAAAATTCCGCAACTATCTTTAGTTGTTGGACCAGCAGCAGGTGGCGGTGCATACGGCCCAGCATTAACTGATGTAATTGTTTTAGGACCAGAAGGTCGCATCTTTGTTACCGGTCCTGATGTAGTTAAAAGTGTTACTGGTGAATCAGTTGACATGGCTCGTCTTGGTGGACCCGAACCTCATGGTCGTCGAAGTGGTGTTGTTCATGTTGTTGCCGAAACCGATGATCAAGCGTATGAATCAATTAAAACCATTGCAGATTTATTAGGTGCTCAGGGTGTGATGGCAGCTAAATTGCCAGAGGTAAATCTTGCAGGGCTACTTCCTGAATCAAGCAAGCGGGCTTATGACGTTCATCCATTGATTGAAGGAATTCTTGATGCAGATAGTCAGCTGCAAGAGTTACATCCAAAGTGGGCACCAAATATTGTGACCACTCTTGGTCGTTTTGGTGGGCGCACAGTCGGTGTGGTTGCAAACAACC
>WLKK01000078.1 GCA_009701305.1 Actinomycetota bacterium
GACAAGCGAGCCATGAATTCATTTTGAGTCGCCTCAAGTATTACATTATGAAAATCTAAATGTGCAGCGTGCAATTTTTGAGATTCTGGGCCCTCTTCAAAAAACGTATCTCGCATAATCTTCAATGACGCGTTAAGTTTTGTTAAATCAGATGTACCTCGTTTACGTGCAGCTAATCTTGCCGCTCTCATCTCATACATATAACGCACTTCGGAAAAATCACTCATCAAAGCATTCGCGTCTCCGGCCACCTGGCACCAATGAATTACCTGGGAGTCAAGTAAATTCCACTCCCGACGATTTAAAACTACAGTGCCGAGTTTGGTGCGGGCGCGGGTGAGTCCCAAGTTATGCAAAATCTGAAGTGCTTCTCGGACTACTGTGCGACTTACTCCATATTTTTCTTCAAGATGTGTTGAAGTTAGAACTGTTCCTTCGGTTATTTTTCCAGCAGCAATCTCTAATCCTAATTTTTCAACTAATTGATCAGAGAGTCCCGTCTCCGAACGCTCTAATTTAGTTGGCACGCGTACAGGTTACTCACATACCTGTCGAAATTAAAGGTCAGTATCTCTCAATATCTGTGAAATCAATTGATGGGGGTACCCCTTGCGAGCCAAAAACCCGGAAATCCGACGATATTTCACTTCTGGACTCTCACGTTGCAGCGAGCGTAATTTTTTTTCTACTAAAGCGGTCGCCACCGCTCTCTCACTCTCTGGCGCGATCTGCTCTAAGGCCACAGTAATTTCAATATCTCCAACACCTTTTTGCCGTAATTCACGCGCCAACACATTACGAGAGAGGCCTTTGTAGATGTGACGTGAGCGGGACCAATCATTAGCAAATGCTTGATCATCAATCAATTTATGTTCGGTAAGACGATCTAAAACTCGATCAATTAAATCTGGTTCAGTATTTTTCTTAAGGAGTACCGCATATAGCTCACCCCTACTCTTTGCCCGACGTGAGAGTGCGTTTAGCGCAATCTTGGTCGCGACTGAATAGGGGTCAGCTTCAATCTGCATATTTACTTCTTTAGAAATCAACGTCCGCTGGTGCGATTGCTTCTTCTACCGCTGCAGCTAACGCTGGATCAATTGTTCCGATTGAGTAATTCTCTTTGATCTTGTTTTCAATCTCATTGGCAAGATCAGGATTGTCACGCAAGAAGGTGCGTGAGTTTTCTTTACCTTGTCCAAGTTGGTCACCTTCATAGGTATACCAAGCACCAGATTTCTTTACTACGTTACATTCAACGCCAAGATCGATAAGCGATCCTTCACGTGAAATGCCAGTTCCGTAGATGATGTCGAACTCTGCTTGTTTGAATGGTGGAGCCATCTTGTTTTTGACAACCTTGACGCGAGTACGGTTTCCGACTGCTTCTGTACCATCTTTAAGAGTTTCAATACGACGAACATCAAGACGAATTGATGCATAGAACTTAAGCGCTTTTCCGCCAGTAGTGGTTTCTGGTGATCCGAAGAAGACACCAATTTTTTCACGTAACTGGTTAATGAAAATTGCAGTTGTATTTGAAGTATGTAGTGCACCAGTGATTTTGCGAAGCGCTTGTGACATTAAACGTGCTTGCAAACCAACATGTGAATCGCCCATCTCGCCTTCGATTTCAGCGCGAGGTACCAAAGCTGCAACAGAGTCAATAACTACGATATCGATTGCACCAGAACGAATTAACATATCCATAATTTCAAGTGCTTGCTCACCGGTATCTGGTTGTGAAACAAGTAGTGCATCGATATCTACACCAAGACGTTTTGCATACTCTGGATCAAGTGCATGCTCTGCATCGATGAAGGCAGCGATTCCGCCAGCTTTTTGAGCATTTGCAATTGCATGTAATGCAACGGTTGTTTTACCGCTTGATTCAGGTCCGTAAATTTCAACTACGCGTCCACGTGGTAATCCACCAATTCCAAGTGCAAGATCAAGTGCGATTGAGCCAGTTGGGATTACCTCGGTGATAACACCACGGCGATCACCCATTCTCATTACTGAACCTTTTCCGTACTGTCTTTCGATTTGAGCAAGAGCGGTATCTAAAGCTTTGCCACGCTCGGCTTTTGCTTTATCGGTCACTGGATTTGTTTCAAATTTATTGACCTCAGATTTTGAGGATTCAGATTTAGGGGCCATTTTGGTTGACCTTTCGCTCGTAGGGGCTAACTGCTTTCCTGGCTGAAGATAGAGATAAGGGCTGACATGGTCGGCCTTTGTTCTACCTTGCTGGGGGTAAACACCTGGGTGGTGTTCCTATGTGGAGAAGGGTATCCGAACAGATGTTCTAATTACAACGACACGCCGGAACCGGCCTTAACTGAACTTTTATGAGGGGCGTTAGAGGGAACGCTCAACCGCCGCGATCGAGCTTTCTAAATCTCCGCTGGCTATGGGGGCAAATAATTGGGAAATACACCACCGCAAAGCGATCTCTGCCCCGACCGAACTTGTCCGCAAGGAGGTAGTCAAAATGTTGCGCGCTTGGTTCCAAATTGGAGTTTCAGATATCTGAGCAAGGGCAGCAATCAAATGTGGTTCAAGTGATAAAACTTTTCGAAGCGCGGCATTTTGTGCAATGTCGTTGGCAATTAAGAAAAGTACTTCGCGTCGATCTGGAGCGCTGGTGATTAAATTGCGCATCCGTTCAATCTCATCTTCGATTAGGGCTGCAATTAATTCATCTTTGTCGCGGAAGTGGTTGTAGAGAGTTGCGCGAGCGACTTCACTACGATCAGCGATTTCAATCATATTTGCATTTCTTACGCCGACTTCTGCAAAAACGATGCGTGCTCCATCAAGTAATGCTTGACGGGTTCCGCTAGTTTTTGATTTTGTTAACATCGAACGCTTTTAGGCAGCGTCGACAATATCTTTTGCATCTTTTGCATTTTTTGCGCCAACGACAGTAAGTCGAGTTGGCTCGGCAACTAAAACCGATTGTGCAACTTCAGTAAGAACTCGTGAAAGTGGTAGATCCAAAGCCATGCAAATTGCGGAAAGCAATTCAGATGATGGTTCTTTTTGGCCGCGCTCTACTTCAGACAAATACCCAAGTGAGACTGCAGCATCGGCTGAAACTTGGCGCAAAGTGCGACCTTGTTCTTGGCGAGCCCGACGTAACGCTTCACCTAAATGGGCGCGTAATAAAACCATTGAGCTCCTCCAATCAAGTAGTAACCGGCTAGTTAAGTATCTCTAATTTGTTCCAGGGTTAAGAATACGGGCAAATGCCATTAACGCACCTGCAACGCTCTCGCTCCGAACTTGATTTCGGCTCAATTCACTGGAAATGGCTGGATTAATGGCGGTCAGCACCCCAGGTCCGGCAATCCCAATCCAGACAGTGCCCGCTTCTCGGCCGTTGTGAGGCCCAGGCCCGGCTACCCCGGTTGTTGATAGACCCCAGGTCGCGGCAAATTTAGCTTTCGCCCCTAATGCCATCGCTTTCGCTACTTCAATACTTACCGTCCCAAATTGCTCTAATAGTTCAGGAGCAACATTTAAATCACTAATTTTCAATTGATTTGAATAAGCAACGATTCCCCCGGCAAAAATATTTGATGCTCCAGCAATATCGATTAGCGCACCTGACAAATGCCCGCCAGTAATCGACTCTGCAACGCCAATACTTTCACCACGTTTGGTTAACTCTGAAACTATAAAATCTGCATCATTCATTTCCATTAATCCTTCTTAAGGGCAGCTTGAAAATACTGCGCGCCGGTATACAAAGTTACCGCAATAGTTGCATACATAAACAAGTCTCGTGGAGTATAAAAAACATTATTCAATGGCAGCACATAAAATCCAGTTGCAAAACCTTGCATCGTTGTTTTAATTTTTCCGCCACGACTAGCTGGAATTACTTTTCCAGCATTTCGCTTAACAACAATTAGTCGCAAAACGGTGACCGCTAATTCACGTCCCAGAATTACTACGGTAATCCACCATGGAAGATATCCCAAAATTGAAACACTTATCATTGCTGAGCCAATAAGTAATTTATCGGCAACTGGATCAAGGAATTTTCCAAGTTCGGTTATTTCATTTCTAGCACGTGCCAATTTCCCATCAAGTAAATCAGTCATACCGACTAGAAAAAACCCCACCCATGCAATGGTGCGCCAAGTTGAATCACCTCCCCCGTTATGAAAGAGAGCTATTACGCAAAATGGTATTAAAACAATTCGCGTGATGGTTAATGCGTTAGGCAAATTAATTTGCATGTAAATCTGCTCCATCAGTTGCCACAACCCGAGCCGTTACATATGAACCTACTGGGGCTGCCGTATTCAATAAGTAAGTACTGCCATCAACTTCAGGCCCTTGATGCGCTGCTCTTCCTTCTTGGGTGGCTCTATCTTCAACAAGCACAATAACTTCTTCACCAATTCTTTCGCTGGCCCGATCACTTAGTAATTGTTCAACAAGGGAGTTAACTTCCTCCACTCGATTTCTGATTTCACGTTGATCTAGTTTGTCCGGCAAAGTTTCTGCTTCGGTGCCATCTTCATCGCTGTAGCCGAATATTCCGATTGCATCCAATCTGGCTTGGCCAAGGAATTTAAGTAGTTCCTGGAAATCACTTTCATCTTCGCCGGGGAATCCCACAATAAAATTTGATCGAATTCCGGCAAGCGGCGCTTTGGTCCTAATTTGAGCAATCAAATCTAAGAATTTATCGGTGTCACCAAACCTACGCATACTTCTTGTAATTTTTGCGCTCGCATGCTGAAAGGAGAGATCAAAATAAGGAACAACTTTTGGAATTGAGGTCATCGCATCTATCAACGTTGGCCTCATCTCTGCTGGTTGCAGATATGAAAGTCTGATCCGTGAAATTCCATCGATCTCGGCCAACTGCGGAAGCATCTCTTCCATAGCTCTTATATTTCCTAAATCTTTTCCATATGAAGTCGTGTTCTCACTAACCAGAAAAATCTCACTAACTCCGTTATCAGCCAACCATTTAGCTTCACTAATAATTTCATCCTGAGTGCGCGAAACGAAAGCTCCTCGGAAAAATGGAATAGCGCAAAATGTGCACCGTCGATCGCATCCCGCTGCAATTTTTAATGGCGCTACCGGTGCGTTATCCAATCGCTTTCTGAGAACACGTTCACCTTCACCCATTTTGGTACTTCTTATAGGTTGCTTGCGCTCTGCCGGTGCGATGGGAAGTAATTTGCGGCGATCACTTGGTGCATGAGCTTGAATGCTTTCCCCATTTAAAATTTTATTTAACTGCGCTGAGATATCTGCGTAATGATCGAATCCTAAAATTCCATCCGCTTCTGGAAGGGCCGCTTCTAATTCTTTTCCATATCTTTCGGCCATGCAACCAACTGCTACAACCTTTTTTAATTTCTTAGACTTCCCCTGCTTTAATGAATTTGCCTCTAGTACTGCATCGATCGAATCCTTTTTCGCCGCTTCTACAAAACCACAAGTATTAATTAGTGCGACATCTGCTTCCTCGGCATTAGCAACTAATTCCCAGCCATCATTAGCTAAACGAGCAGCCATCTCTTCTGAGTCGGTTTCATTACGCGAGCAACCTAAAGTAACTAAAGCAACTTTTTTCATGAGTTCTGCTCTTTAAATTCGGTATCAGCTGAAAAAGGGTTAGCCGGCAACCGGTGCGTCATCGGCTGCAACTTGCAGACGCACGACTTCACCGATTTTGCCCGGAATGCCACGATCTTCACCATTGACGGTCAGCGTAACAGCACCAGCATTTCCGATCACAAATCTAAGCAATTGCCGATCGGTAAACTCCTTTGATTCGCCTTTTCTGACCTCGCCGGTAAAAATCGAATTGCCGGCAGCATCACTTACTGATATCCATGAATAGCTTTTAATTCCGGTGATGACAACTTTGGCTTCTGGTTCAACTGACGCAGTTGCCGGTATCTGTTGTTCTGTCGAAGGTGATGTTGAACTATCAGAGTTTGCACTTACTACTTCATTTTTTGGAGAACTTCCAGAAATCTGCACAACTGTCACAAGTGCTATGACTGCAACCGCGATTGTCGCTAACGTTTTCCAACTTGCTTTAGTTGATTTTGATGGTTTTTCAAGATTCCGTTTTCCTTTTTCAGAAAGATCTAAAAGTGCAGTTTCGAATTTGCCATATTTTTCATCAAATTGTTCAAGTAGAGATTTGGAATCAATTCTTAAAATTCCAGCGATAACTTTTAAATGTCCGCGCGCATATGTATCTCCACCACACAAAGAGAAATCATCATTTTCAATTGCTTGTAATAAAGTGACTCTTAATTTTGCCTGGTTAGCAACTTCAGCAATTGTAAGGTCAGCACCTTTTCGCGCTGCGCGAATTTCTTCACCAATACTGCCAGCGCTCATGTGCCACCTCCTACTTCGGGGGTTACGAAGCCAAAAAATCTAGGTAGTAAAGGGTAAGTCGCTAGAAGCCAACTACACAAGCCAAGCAGAGATAAAAAATAAAATAGGGAGCGCTAACCCCGTAGTGAGGCCAGAACTTCAGCAATATCGTCCGCCTTTATTAGGACATCCCGTGCCTTTGAACCTTCAGATGGTCCAACAATCCCGCGACTTTCCATTAAATCCATCAATCGTCCAGCCTTGGCAAAACCGACTCGTAATTTACGTTGCAACATCGAGGTTGAACCGAACTGTGTTCCAACTACTAATTCAACTGCTTGCAATAATAAATCTAAATCATCACCTATATCTGAATCAACATCTTTGCGAATAGTCGCTGCCACCGTTACGTCATCACGATATTGCGTTCC
>WLKK01000079.1 GCA_009701305.1 Actinomycetota bacterium
CGCGAATTTAATGAAATTTATGATTTAACTGGGGTTCGGGTATTGGTTGAGGATGTTAAGGATTGTTACGGAGCATTGGGTGCAATCCATGCGCACTGGAATCCGGTTCCGGGCAGATTTAAAGATTACATCGCAATGCCTAAATTTAATCTTTATCAATCTCTGCATACAACCGTAATTGGACCTGAAGGCAAAGCGGTCGAGATACAGATTAGAACCAAAGATATGCATGCTCGAGCAGAGTTTGGAATTGCCGCCCACTGGAAATATAAAAAAGGTAAGAGCAATGATGAACTAGAAGGAGCCAATACCGATGCAAATATGGCTTGGCTAAAGCAGTTACATGAATGGCAACAAGAGACTAAAGATGCTGATGAGTTTTTGGAATCTTTACGATTTGATTTAGGCACACCTGAGGTATTTATTTTTACGCCAAAAGGTAGCGTTTTGGCGCTTCCTTCAGGTTCCACTCCAGTTGATTTTGCCTACGCGGTGCATACAGAGGTTGGTCGTCGTTGCATTGGTGCCAAAGTAAATGGCAAATTGGTCACTTTAGGAACCCCATTAGTAAATGGCGACGTAGTGGAAATTTTGACAAACAAAGCGGAGACAGCAGGTCCAAGCCATGATTGGTTAAATTTTGTAAAGAGTCCTCGGGCACGATCAAAAATCAAAGCTTGGTTCTCAAAAGAACGTAGAGATGAAGCAATTGATGCCGGCAAGGAATCGATTGCGCGCCAGCTCCGAAAACAGGACCTACCTTTACAAAAGATTCTCACTAGTCATGCATTACTTGAATTAGCACATGAGATGAAGTATTTAGATATCACTTCACTTTACGCCGCCGTTGGTGACGGTCACGTTTCAGCGGCTTCCATAGTCGAGAAATTAGTCTCATCACTTGGAACAGATGAGCACGAGCATGAACACAATGACCATAACTTCTTACTGGCAAGTCCGGGACCTACAACTCATCGGCGTAATGCCGGAGTCGATGTTGTGGGTGCAAAAGATTTATTGGTTAAGTTGGCCCGTTGTTGTGCACCAGTTCCGGGGGATGAGATCGTCGGTTTTATAACCAAAGCCAGTGGAGTATCTATTCATAGAGTTGATTGCACAAATGTTGATGATTTACAGCGAACGCAACCTGAACGGTTTTTGCCAGTTTCTTGGACACCAGGTGCCGTAACGCTTTTCTTGGTTAATATTCAAGTAGAGGCCTTAGATCGTGCGAGATTATTATCTGATATCACCAAGATGCTCTCTGATTCGCAAGTTAATATTTTGAGCGCTTCAGTTACAACCACACGAGATCGTGTTGCGATCTCTCGATTCACCTTTGAGATGGCTGATGCAACTCATCTGGAAGATGTTTTACGAGCGGTGCGAACTGTTGATGGTGTTTATGATGTTTACCGAATTACCAATAATTAAGCGGAAAACTCAGCAAGAGATCTTTGTGCTTCAGCTAACCAACTCCGTCTAGCTTCTGCTGATTCCAGAGCATCTGCTGCTCGCTTGGCGTCATTATTTGCTGTTGCTTTAGCTGCAACCTTCTCGTAATTTTCGATTGCTTCAGTTAATTGACGTACTACATCTGATGCGCGGGCTTTTGCTGCTGGATCAGTTTTGCGACGATGCTCTTCATCAAGAATGCGAATCTCTTTCTCGACAGCCCCAACTCTGATTTCAAGTGCATCTCGCTTGTCGCGGGGGATTTGCCCAACTTTCTCAAGTTGCGACAGGAGATCACGGAAACTCTTTTTAGCGGTAGGAAAATCGGTGATTGGAAGTAAAGCCTCGATCTGCTTAGCGATCTCTTCTTTCTTAGCCAAGTTTGCACCCATAGAGTTTTCACGACGTTCTAAATCTGTTTTCTTGGCCGCAAAAAAGGCTTCTTGAGCTGCACGGAATCGCTCCCAAAGTGCATCATCACTTCTTTTTTGTCCACGGCCGGACGTTTTCCACTCTTGCATCAAGGTACTAAATCTGCGAGCGGTTGCGACCCAATCACGAGATGTCGCGAGTGTTTCAGCTTCAGTCACAATTTTTTCCTTGGCAGAGGCAATGGTGCTCTGCTCTGCAACTAATTTTGCAAAATGTGCGCGGCGGCGACGGTCAAAACCATTTCGGGCAACTGAAAATCTTTTCCACAATTGCTCATCGCTAGCTTTGTCAATCCTAGGTAATTCTTTCCATTGATCTAATAATTCTTTAAGGCGATCGCCGGTAACTTTCCAAGAATCTTTATCAGCAATGCTTTCAGATTCAACAACAATCGCTTCTTTGGCAATTTTTGCATCGTTGCGAGCAGTGGCCCGCGCATTAGCTTCATCAGCTTTCTTCGCTGCATAAATTTGTCTTTGTTGATCAATCAATGGTGGAATTTGTTCAACGGCTATTGCAAGTGCAGCCAAATCTCCAACGGCATTGATTGTTGCGATACTTTCACGCAATTTTGCAACAGCGATCTCACCGTCTTGTGGAAGAATTGCTCCACTGCGAACTCGAGCTGCAGTTAACGCGATTTCAGAGGCAAGAGTTTCAAATTTGCGGACAAAATATTGCAATGCTTCTTCTGGGCTTTTGCCAGGGTAGGAACCAACCGGTTTTTCACCAGCTGCGGTCCAAACATAAACAGTTCCATCGTCATGAACTCGACCAAAGAGGGCAGGATCTCCAATGAGGGCACTTGCGGCTGAAATTAATCCTTCATTCTCGCTCAAAGTAAATCTCCTTTACGCTCTTTGCGCGCCACCTGATCAGCCACTTTTTTTGAGGCTACTCCGGCTCGCTATTTTTCCGGTGAATGGGAATATTGGGGACAGGGAGGACACGGTACCGGTAGCCTTAACAAACCCCCAAACCGTGCTTAGAAAATGGAGAATCTGTGCTGGTGAGCGTAGTTGTGGCAAAAGCTTTTGCCACTAACGCCTGGATTATCGCTACCGGTAAAGGCAATGAAGCCTTGATTGTGGACCCCGGAATCGGCGATCCCGACCTAAGTGGGGCAATTTTAGAGCGGGCGGCTAAGCACAACCTCAAGCCAGTGGCGGTACTGCTAACTCATGGCCACCTCGACCACACCTTCTCCCTTGCGCCGTTATGTGCCAAAGCAGGTGTGCCGGCGATGATTCATAGCGCCGATCGGGTTTTGCTAGAACATCCGGAGTACGCCTTATCGAGGGAGAGTAAATCCTTAACTCAAGGACAACAATTTGTAGAACCAGAAGAGGTGATCGAATTAACCGATGGAAGTGAGATTGAAATTGCTGGGCTGAATTTGCGCTTTGTTCACGCCCCGGGACACACCGCAGGTTCTATTCTGTGCCATATAAATAAGGAGATTTTGATTTCTGGCGATGTCTTGTTTGCCGGATCGATTGGCAGAACCGATCTGCCAACTGGATCTCACGCACAGATGGAGGAGACGTTGATGCATAAGATTTGGCCGCTAGCCGATGAACTGCGCGTTCTTCCTGGTCATGGCGAAGAGACAACAATCGGTGCAGAGCGTGCGCACAATCCGTATTTAAAAGCCGCAGCAATTGGGAAGTTGTAATGAAGTTCCAAGTACCCAAAGGCGTCAAAGAGTATTTGCCACCTGAATCGGCGAAATTTGAAATGGTCCGTGAAAATTTAATAGCTCCGGCACGGTTAGCGAATTATCAGTTGATGGAGACCGCAGTTTTTGAAGATACCGCTCTGTTTACCAGTGGAGTTGGTGAATCAACTGATGTAGTTAGTAAAGAGATGTATACCTTTACCGATCGTGCAGATCGCTCACTTACATTGCGTCCTGAAGGTACTGCTGGTGTCATGCGCGCAGTTATTGAAAGTGGATTAGATCGTGGACAACTTCCAGTAAAAGTTTGGTATTCCGGTGCTTTCTTTAGAGCAGAACGTCCACAAGCCGGAAGATATCGGCAGTTTTATCAAGTCGGCGTTGAGGCAATTGGTGGAGACGATCCGCTGATTGATGTTGAAGTAATTTCATTAGCAGTGCAGGCCTTCAAGAATTTAGGATTGAAAGATTATGAAGTACAGATAAATTCTTTGGGAGATAAACCATCTAGAGATTCTCACAGAGAAGCGCTAGTTAAATTCTTGAAAGAGATTGATCTAGATGAAGCAACTCGTGAGCGAGCCAAAATTAATCCACTACGAGTTTTGGATGATAAGCGTCCTGAGATGATTGCGGCTCTTAAAAATGCTCCAGTAATTCTAGATTATTTGACCCAAGATGCTAAAGAAAGATATTTAGCAGTAAAAAATGGATTAACTAATCTTGGTATGAAATATATTGAAAATCCAAAATTGGTACGCGGTCTGGATTACTACACACATACAACTTTTGAATTTGTACATCACAAACTTGGTGCGCAATCTGGAATAGGTGGCGGCGGGCGTTACGACGGCTTAATGGAAAAACTTGGCGGACAATCTCTATCTGGAATCGGTTTTGGCATAGGGGTAGATCGAGTTTTGCTTGCTTGCGAAGCTGAAGGAATTGAACTCTCACCTGCTACGCATCTCTCGCTTTATCTGGTCCCGCTTGGTGAAACTGCACGTACTTTTGCAATTGAATTGTTATCTAATCTGCGAGATCAAGGCATTCGTTGCGATATGGCATATGGTGAACGCGGCTTAAAAGGCGCGATGAAAAGTGGCGATAAATCTGGCGCAAAGTATTTAGTGGTAGTAGGCGAAGATGAGATTACTTCCGGGCAAGCAGAGATCAAACAGATGAGCGACGGTGTGGTCGCATCAGTTAGGCTTACCGAGTTAGCCGACTTCCTAAAGTGAAGAGAAATTCAAGCGAGGCAAGATTTTGATACGTACACATGGGGCAGGTCAGTTAACTGCGCACAACGCAGGAGATACTGTGACTTTGGCTGGCTGGGTAGCCAGGAGACGTGATCACGGCGGCGTTGCTTTCATTGATTTAAGAGATGCAACTGGTTGGTCGCAAATTGTGATTCATGATGAAAATGTGGCCGGAGCCTTAAGAGCTGAGTGGTGTATCAGCGTTACCGGAAAAGTTTCTTTGCGACCAGATGGAAATGCAAATGAAAACGTACCAACCGGTGCGATTGAAGTTATTTGTGATCAATTAACGGTATTGAGTGAAGCAGCCCCATTGCCATTTCCAATTGATAGTGGTGAGCGTGTTGATGCTAATGAAGAGGTACGACTCAAGTACCGATATTTAGATTTACGACGTGAAGGACCAGCGGCAGCATTGCGATTGCGTTCTAAAATTACGACGACTATTCGCGCAGTTATGGAAGGCGAGGGTTTCTTAGATATTGAAACACCGTATCTAACTCGTTCAACTCCAGAAGGTGCCCGAGATTTTCTAGTTCCAGTTCGTTTGCAACCTGGCAGTTGGTACGCCCTGCCACAATCACCACAATTGTTTAAGCAGTTGCTAATGGTTGCCGGCATGGAAAAGTATTACCAAATTGCTCGGTGTTTTCGCGATGAAGATTTCCGCGCAGATCGCCAACCAGAGTTCACTCAATTAGATGTTGAAATGAGTTTTATTGATCAAGAAGATATTTTAACTCTTACTGAAAAGATTTTGCAGAAATTATGGAAAGAAGTTCTTGGCATCGAAATTTCAACTCCGATACCTCGAATGACTTTTCTTGAAGCAATGCGCAGATTCGGATCAGATAAACCAGATCTACGGTTTGAATATGAGTTAGTAGAAGTAACGGAGTATTTTGCTAATACTGAATTTAGAGTTTTCAAAGCACCTTATGTAGGAGCAGTTGTTATGCCTGGAGGTGCGAGCACACCTCGCCGTGAATTAGATGGTTGGCAAGAGTGGGCAAAAGCTCGCGGGGCCAAAGGACTTGCTTATATTTTGATTGACGCAACAGGTGAAGTTACCGGTCCAGTTGCAAAAAATATTTCCGAGAGTGAAAGAGCTGGGATCGCCGCAAAAGTTGGCGCCAACCCAGGAGATGCAATCTTTTTTGCAGCCGGGGAGCGAGATGAATCGCAAAAACTTCTTGGTGCTGCACGATTAGAGATTGCCAAGAAATGCAATTTGATTCCAGATCATATGTGGGAATTCTTGTGGGTAGTTGATGCACCAATGTTTGAACCAACTGATAATGGTGGTTGGACAGCAGTGCATCATCCATTTACCGGTCCCAAGCCAGAGTTTGCAGCCACATTTGATAAAGATCCAGCAAATGCTTTGGCTTATGCCTACGACATTGTGTTAAATGGTAATGAAATCGGCGGCGGATCTATCCGTATTCATCAACGTGAAATTCAACAACGGGTATTTGATGTCATTGGGTTAACAAGAGAAGAAGCACAATCAAAATTTGGATTTTTATTAGATGCGTTTAATTATGGACCACCACCTCATGGTGGTATTGCAATCGGCATCGACCGAGTAAGTGCCTTAATGGCAGGTGTCGAATCAATCCGCGAAGTGATTGCCTTCCCGAAAACTGCAAGTGGTGGTGACCCATTAACTGGTGCACCTACTCCAATCACACCAGCCCAACGCAAAGAAGCAGGAATAGATAAGAGCGAGAAATTAGAGAAGTCAGAGAAGTAGAGATGAGAGTGCGGGCGCTGGCTTTAACC
>WLKK01000008.1 GCA_009701305.1 Actinomycetota bacterium
ATTCGGTTATCTTTGATTTCCCAAATAGGTGCAAATGAGTCGATCGGCCAAACTGTGTCTAGGTGGGTGAGCAAAACAATTTCAGGGTTCAGATCGCCCCACCAAAAAACTGGGCGATTTTCAATTTCGCGAATTTGTGCGGGCTGATTTAAAACTTCACTAGCAATCTCTGCGGCTAAATTTATGACTGCTTGGCATGCTGATAAATCTGAAGTTGGGGATTGGCAGCGCACTAATCGTTCTAGTTGCTCCAAAAGTTGCGAACTCATTAACCACCCCTTTTTCCCAAGTGCTAAGTCTGCCCTATTCGACTAAGGCGATGCCGTTTATCCGTGAAACTGGGAATCGCAAGACTTCATCATTGCCATGGTCATAGGCCACAAGCACGCCAGCCATAACTTGGATCGGGTCGATGATTCGCTGACTGACTCCGCCATCAGAATCGGCATATCCAATAACTAGCGTCTCCTTGCTTTTAATGGCAACAGTTAATGCCGCCATCGTTTCAGTTGGAGTGGCACTTGCAACAGTTGTTGGAATACCACTTCGTTTCGCTGAAGCGCGATCGCCAGCGCGCAATGCGCGAAGTGCCGCAGTCAAAAGTTCATCACGTGGAATTTCATAATCTCCAATAACTCGTGGTGGACGAGTTTTTGAGATTGCCCGGGCCGCAGATCTTTTGCGTGTGACAAGTGCTCCATCGCGTCCCTCAATTGCAGGTAAGAAACCAGCTTCAATCAAAGTATTCACAGCTTCTTCTGTATCGATTTCAGTAAATAAAACCTGTGGTGCGATTTTTCGTAATTGTAAATGGGCAGTCCGTCTGTCAGCGAGTATTGCATTTACAACTGATTCATCTTCACACCGAATATATGAACTCCAACCAATGCCTACTCTTAATTTTCCATGTCGCTTACCAACATCAGCAATTAAATATGCGAGAGGTTGAGGGATTGAAGTTTTCGAAATTTTGGTGAGAAATACATTTATTTCATCGCTACTGCGACCATTATCTAAGCCCCGCCTGATCGAGTTCTCACTGAAACGATAAACAGTGGCTCCACCTTTGCTTTCAACATTTGCGATTAGCGAAAGTTCTTGGGCAAGATCAAGGCGAAGTGGACCTGGGGCAATTGCGGTGTTATCTGCTTGAATCAAAATATGGTCAATCTCTTTTGGCAAGGCTTTACTTAAACCCGAATCATCTTTTCCAGCCAGAATTGCCGAACCAAAAGAAGAGATGGCACCCCGTCCGGTGATTCCAAGCCACTCGGCTTCTCGGGAACTCCAATTTGCAATATCGGTGTGTAATCCAACTCCACGTCGTGGCCGCTCCCATCGAACTCTTTGTGACAATCCGGATAAGTCAGGTGCACAAGGGGAAATCTCGGCAACTAACTTAAGAAATAAGCCCCTTAAATTAGCTGCTGCTGCTCTATCAATCTCAGGACCAAGTGCAGAGATGTATCTCGCTTCACTTTTTCCGACTAATCCACTCACTCTTGAAGTAGTTAACCATCCATTTACTATGAGTTGCCAACGCTCGTCATGAGTTGAATTAAGCCAAAGATCAAATGCAGAAGTTGGAAGTAATTCTTCTTCTCGATCAACGGTAACTAGCCCACAAATATAAGAAAGTTCAGCGATAAAAATTAGATAATTCTCATCCACACCAAGCGCATCGGCCGCCTTCTTTACTTCTCTAACGCCGATACCGCCAGATCTTAGAATTGCCGGAGGTTCTCCTGCCCAAAATTTCATCAACTCTTCAATTTGATGTAACAAAGTAATAATTGCCCCAACCGCACTCTTATCTATTTCGCTTTGGGTAAATTCGCGACCGCGATAATCAGTTGGTTTATTTTGAAGTTCGCGGTGAATTTTTCCGCCACGAAGATATATTCCAATTTCTCTAGGTAGTACAACCGTTTTGCTATCTACAGCCAAGAGTAAATCATTATCAAGTAACCATTTGATGGCGACTCCTGGTTTTTTAATATCTGAAACACTGCCTCTTGGCGGTCCCCAAGTTAAGCGATCAAGTACTGTTCGTGCATTTTCTGGTGCATCACTAATTTTTTTTATCGCTTTTGCACTTAGCAATCCAAGCACGGGTCCAAGTCCAGTTGGTTCATTTCCTACTGAATCGCGTATTGCGTTGAGAACTCTGATTTGATCTTCATCTGGGAATACCAGCGCAAGTGAAATTAGTTTTTCAATAACTAATTTGGCATCCTCTGAAGTGGCAGCAATTACTGATTCAATTGTGATTGGTTCTGGTAACGCGACGAGAGCTTCAAGAACTTGAATCTCCCAAAGATTAAGGGAATCTAATGCTCTGGAAATACTTGGGGGAGCACTCGCACGGGATGCCAGAGCCGAGATATCAGTAGGTAATGGCGACAAAAGATCGCCTCTTGCGGCTAAAAGCACTCTCAACTGCTCATCATTGCGCGCCCGTAACTCCTGGGCCAGGGATCTGGTTGGGTGCGAGTTGGGTGATTGAGGTGACATAACTTGCCAACGCTACCCCAATCTCGTCCTCACTATGATTTCCCTCATGAAAACCCGGGTACATGTGCTTCGTCATGGCGAAGTCGAAAACCCAAATAAAGTCTTATACGGACGTCAGCCAAATTGGCACCTATCCACCCGTGGTGTTCAAATGGCGGAAGCCGTTGCTGACTGGTCCAAAGATCGTCCGATTCGCGCAATACATGTGTCACCACTTGAGCGAGCGCAAGAGACAGCAGCACCGATTGTCGCCGCACATGGAATTTCGATTACTACTGATCCACGATTGATTGAAGC
The DNA here is from genome assembly GCA_009701305.1 of Actinomycetota bacterium. Classification (GTDB taxonomy): domain Bacteria; phylum Actinomycetota; class Actinomycetes; order Nanopelagicales; family Nanopelagicaceae; genus UBA3012. The sequence continues at coordinate 2,812 of WLKK01000008.1, forward strand.
TGCCAATGTTTTTGAAGGAAAACCTTTTTCAGTTGGAGATGGAGTTTTGCGCCGCCCATCAACATGGCGTTACTTATGGAATCCATGGCGTCCCTCTTGGGGCGAGCCGTACAAAGAACAGATTGAAAGAATGATGGCAGCAATTTATTCTGCACGCGATAATGCAATTGGTGCTGAAGCAATTTGCGTATCCCACCAACTTCCGATTTGGATCGTGCGTTCACATGTACAAGGTAGATCTTTATTACATGACCCACGCAAAAGAGAGTGCTCATTAGCATCAGTAACTACCTTTGTATTCAATAGCGATGGGGTGATTGAGGATGTTGAATATTGCGAACCAGCAAGAGATTTACTTCCTCCTAAGAAAAAGTGAAAACTAGATTTTCAATTGCCCCTTTAATTTTAACTTCCTTAATTTTTTCAGGATGTGGATCTGGCGGGACATCAGTAAGTGAAGAATCTTTTGTTGCCGGAGATGGAGTTGTAACTTTTGTAGCAAAAGAGAATCGATCACTAGCGCCTGATATAAATGGAAAATCGATTTCAGGTGAAGATACTTCTATTGAAAAAGGAAAAATCACAGTTATAAATATTTGGGCTTCGTGGTGCTCACCTTGTCGCGCTGAAGCTCCAGGGCTCCAGGCAATTTCGGAGAAGTACCCAAATACTCAATTTATTGGGATTTTAACCAGAGATTCAATAGATTCTGCGTTAGCTTTTTCACGCAGATTTAAGATCACATATCCAACAATCACTGATGATAAAATCCTTTTAGGATTTAGGAACTCATTACCGGTCACTTCTATACCAACAACAATAATTTTAGACAAAGATAGAAAAGTGGCAGCAAGAATTTCAGGAGCCATTACTGTTGCTTCTTTGTCGAATCTAATTGAAAAAATAGATAATGAGATTGTTAAATGATTGCTCTTGCAACTTCACTAACCGAACAGGTCTTAAATGGATCTGTTCTGATTGCGTTTCCAATTGCAGTTGTCGCTGGGATTGTTGCTTTTCTTTCACCATGTGTGTTGCCACTTGTCCCTGCTTATCTTTCATATGTAACAGGGTTAACTGGAGTTGAATTAACTGCAAAAGCGGCTCGCGGTAGAGTCCTTTTAGGCACCATCTTGTTCATCTTGGGATTTAGCACAGTTTTTATCTCTTACGGAGCCCTTTTTGGAGGTGCCGGAAGTATTTTGCTTGAACAGCAAAGTTTGGTGACAAAAATATTGGGAGTATTTACAGTCCTGCTGGGTTTAGCTTTTCTTGGAGTGATACCAAACCAAATGCAGTTGCGGCCAAAAATTGTCACAACGTTGGGCTTAGCAGGAGCACCATTTCTAGGCGTGCTCTTTGCTGTTGGCTGGACTCCTTGTATTGGACCGACGCTAGCAGCGGTTCAGACATTGGCGTTTTCCGAATCATCAGCAGTGCGCGGGGCTTTTCTCTCGCTTGGGTATTGCATTGGTTTAGGAATTCCATTTTTAATTGCTGGTTTAGGGATTGAACGCAGCATGAAGATTTATCGCAAAATTTCCCAAAAGATTATTACCCGAATCGGTGGATCCATGCTTATTGTGTTAGGTCTTGCCCAAATAACCGGTATCTGGGTTGACATTGTGATTTGGTTACAAGGATTTTCATCAGCATTTGTTACGGCACTCTGATGAGTTACGAGATAAAAACTCCTGAACTAGGAACGATTGGTTTATTGCGTTGGCTGTGGCGCCAATTAACGAGTATGCGAACTGCATTAATTTTATTATTGTTATTAGGTGTAGCTTCTATTCCTGGTTCAATAATCCCACAACGAAATCAAGACCCAACTCAAGTACAACAGTATTTTGTAAATAATCCAACTCTGGCAAAAGTTTTTGATAAATTCTCATTATTTAATCTCTATTCATCAACTTGGTTTAGTGCAATTTATCTTTTGCTTTTTATTTCGTTAATCGGCTGTGTTCTCCCAAGGACATGGGAGCATTTTAAAAACATTAGAGCCTTGCCACCACTTACTCCAAAAAATTTAATAAGACTTGAGGAGTTCAGAACCTTTGAAAGTCGAAAAAGTGCTGATGAAATTCTAGTAATTGCACGCGCTCATTTCAGTAAACGTAGATACCGAATAAGAGATTGCGACGCTTCAGTCGCGGTAGAAAAAGGGTTTATTAGAGAAAGTGGAAATTTACTCTTTCACCTTTCATTAATTGGAGTTTTAATTGGAGTTTCCGCGGGAGTACTTGGTGGCATGCGCGGAAGTGCAATCGTAAATGAAGGAGAGAGTTTTACAAATGTTGCCACAAGTTATGACTCGCTCTCAGCAGGAAGACTCTTTAAATTATCTGAGTTTCCTCCAGTAACTTTAAAAGTTTTAAAATTTACGGCCATTTACGATCCGTTAACAAATGCACCACTTGATTACTCTTTAATTCTTGATGTGACCGAAAGTGGAAAGTTGGATTCTCGCAGAGTTGAAGTGAAAGTGAATAAGCCACTTACTTTCGGATCAACTCGTATTTATTTACAAGCAAATGGTTTCTCGCCTAAAGTTACAGTGCGAGATAATGCTGGCAAGATTGTGTTAAGTGGCGCAATTCCGTTTTTACCGCAAGATGGTAATTTGACGTCAATTGGTGCAATTAAAGTTCCAGATTTAACTCCTACCCAACTGGGAATTGTTGGTTCATTTTTGCCAACTGCCGAACGAGATAAAATTAGGGGCGGCTTTTCTTCTTATCCGGAAGCTTTAAATCCTAGGTTGCTAATGGCAGCATGGCTTGGTGATTTAGGATTGGATACAGGAGTACCGCAATCGGTTTATCGAATTAATACTGCGAAAATGGAACGAGTTGGATTGCAATCATTAGCCCCTGGGCAAGTTTGGGAACTTCCCGGTGATATTGGAAGTATTACTTTTGATGGGGTAACCAAGTGGGTTAATTTGCAGATTGTGCGCGACCCTGGAAAACCATTTGCACTGCTTGGAGCGGTTTTTGCATTAATGGGGTTGTTAATATCACTTTTTGCCCGCCGGCGGCGAATATGGATACGAACAGTTTTAGGCGAGAATACTTCTAGTTCTGGGGTAATTGTTGAAATCGCTGGCCTTAGCAGGTCTCCTGGTCTTGCCGAAGAAATTGATGCACTAGTAAAAGTATTGAAAGAAAAGAGGGGTGATGATGAGTAAAACTGATTGGGCAACACTTTCAAATAATTTTGTTTACAGCTCAATGGGAATTATTTTTATTGCCTTTATCTCATTTGCTTTTCAGACAGCTTGGTCTTTTCGAGTAGAGCCTTTAGCTCATGAAACTTTAAAAACCAAAAGTATGAAATATACAAAAGCTGGTCGAATCGGAATCGCATTAGCAATTCTGGGATTTATTTTCTTGTCAGCTGGGGTTGTAGCTCGAGGTGTATCTGCAGGCCGGGTTCCTTGGGGAAATATGTATGAATTCTCCATCACTGGCGCACTCGCATTTTTGTTTGCATATTTAGTAACTCTAAGAAAATATAAGGTGCAATGGCTTGGATTAATCGTGACACTTGCCGTTCTGCTCACATTAGGTACTGCAGTCACATTACTTTATGTGCCTACTGCCCCACTCGCACCAGCTTTGAAATCAACTTGGCTAGTTATTCATGTTTGTGCTGCGATTATTTCTGGCGGAGTATTTCTGCTAGCAAATTGTGTTGCAGCGGCATACTTAATTATGGATCGCTATGAAGATGAAGACGGAAATGAAAATCGACCAAATTGGGCAAAGCAACTTCCGACTCTGGCAGAATTAGATCAGCTCTCATACCGCCTTGTTGCTCTGGTATTCCCACTTTGGACATTTGCAGTAATCGCAGGAGCAATTTGGGCTGAAGCCGCCTGGGGTCGTTATTGGGGTTGGGATCCAAAAGAAACATGGGCTTTTATTACTTGGGTTGCATACGCGGCATATTTACATGCACGAGTAACTGCGGGATGGAAGGGAAAGCGAGCCGCATGGTTATGTTTATTTGCGGGCTCAACATTTTTATTTAATTACGTCTATGTAAATATTTGGGGCGCAGGACGCCACACTTACTCTGGTTTATAAAAAGTTTTTAGAGATTTCTTAAGAAATCTGGGTCATCATCAGGTGGAATAATTTTGCCGCGTCCACCTTTTGGTCCACCTAATCCACGATCTCTGCCCAATAGCAACCACGCGATGCCACCTATTGCAAAAGGTGCAATTAAAATTGCCAGAATCCAACCCCATTTTGGAAGTTTCTGGACTGATTCTTGTGGGGTACGCGCACAATCTACAAATGCATAAATACTGACAGCCAAAATCAGAAATAACGGAAGCAAGCGGGTCATGGGTACATCTTACGCACTAATTGCCAGTCCCACCGAATATATAAATGCGAAGAGCAGTTGGATCAAGGCCGTACGTTGAAGCAACGGAATCAGATCTCGTCCGCCTGCACCTTTTAAGACTTTTACTGCTAAGGAAATACTTAGCGGAAGAGTGATAATAGTTAAGAGCGCCCACGGTCTTGAGATAGCAGTAAGTGCACCAATCAACCCCCCACTCATCAGTAGTGAAAGATAAAGGATTCGAGTTGGACGATCACCGAGGACTACAGCGAGCGTGTGCTTTCCAACTTCTAAATCTTTAGCGCGATCGCGTAAATTATTCATTACCAATATTGCACAAGCAAAGGCTCCCACAGGAAAAGAAGCACAGATTGCTAGGAAAGTAATTTTTTGACTCTGCACATAATAAGTACCAAGAACCGCTACCACTCCAAAAAATAAGAAAACTGAAACTTCACCTAATGCCCGATATCCGTATGGGTTATTTCCTCCGGTGTATCCCCAAGCAGCGCCAATCGCTAGCGCACCAATCAAAATTAACCACAAAGAGGAGCGCGAGGAGAGATACAAGCCGGTAATTGCAGCAATTAAGAAGCAGCCAAAAGCGGTGTTACGAACAGCACTTGCTTTTGCCAAACCACTTCCCACCAGTCGCAGTGGGCCAACACGTTCAGCGTCAGTGCCTCTGATTCCATCTGAGTAATCGTTTGCAAAGTTAACGCCGATTTGTAGTGACAGGCTAACTATTAGGGCTAAAAAAGCATTTAAGTAATTTGGATTGGGAAATGCAAGCGCGGTACCAACTAGTACCGGAGCAATTGCCGCCGGAAGAGTTTTCGGTCTTGCTCCTTGAATCCACTCATTGGCTTTTGCCACTCACATCTCCTCAGTAGCTTGAGCACTTCTTAAAAGTACTAAATCTGGTTTACCTATTCCGATCATTGGCATCTTTTCAAGATATAGAAGTGAACGAGGTGCTGCAAAACGTCCAATCTGTACTCCTACGATGTCGCGAATCTGCGCCAGAGTCAACCCATGCTTTTCTCCGGTAACCACAACTCTTAATGCTTGCCCCCATTCAATATCCGATATTCCTATGACAATGATTTCTAAATCTGGGTAATGCGAACGAATGAGTGCTTCCACTTTTATTGCTGAAATCTTCTCTCCACCACTAATTATTAAATCATCACTTCGACCAATAATTTTCAGTTCATCATTTTCTATTTCACCAATATCTGAAGTAATAAACCATCCTGCCTGAAAATGTTTTCTCGTTGATTCTTGATCACCAAAATATGAGTTAGCAATCATTGGACCTTTTAGATTAATTAAGCCATTTGCAGCAATCCGCATCTCCACTCCTGGAAGAGGTAGTGAGTTATAAACACATCCACCGCTCATTTCAGTCATTCCATAACTTGTAACAATTGCGATTCCACATTCGTGCGCTTCACTAATTAACTTTTCAGAAATAGGCGCCCCACCAACCAAGACTTTTTTAGCAGCAAGCAAGTTGTTAAATAGCGAATCTCTATTTTGGATAGCCCGATGTAATTGTGTAGGTACTATAGAAATAAATTGCGCCCCTTCTCCATCACTTGGAGCGGGAAGAGAATTCAAATTGATTGAGCGAGTTAATTGATTAATACCAGCAATATGATTTAGTGGCAGAGTTAATGACCATCGGTCACCAATCTCGGCACCTAAAAATTGATTAGTAATTTCTGCAGATTCGCGAATTGCTTGGGCGCTCAAGGCAACCAATTTTGGAGTACCACTGCTCCCACTTGTTTCAATCAAGATCGCAATTTTTTCAGCACTTTCCGAGTGGTCATTCAATAGTGATTTGAAGCTCTCGTTCTCAGGAGCAAATTTTGCACTTGAAGAGATCAGGAGTGTGGGGCCGGTTCCAGCCAACGCCTGGTGAATCTGCTCACGCGCGAGCATGGGGTCAAAAAGATTGGCTCGCTTCACTTGCAACACGCCTCTAGGCTATCGTCTTGTGAGCAAGCCCATAAAAGCCGAGCCTGGCAGCAGGCAGATTCCCGCATGGATTTCGAGTGGATCTTTCGGAGATATCACTTACGAAAGTGCAGAAGGCATTGCCAAAATCACGATTAATCGACCAGAAGTGCGAAATGCATTTCGACCACAAACTCTTTTTGAATTACAAGATGCTTTTAGTATGGCAAGAGATGACGACTCAGTTGGAGTTGTAATTTTCACCGGTGCTGGAAGTGAAGCATTTTGTTCTGGTGGAGATATAAATGTTCGCGGTGATGACGGATACCTTGGTGAAGACAAGTTAGGTAAAAAAGGAATCGGAAGATTAAATGTCTTAGATTTACAAATTCAAATTAGACGTCTGCCTAAACCTGTGATTGCAATGGTTGCCGGATGGGCAATTGGCGGAGGCCACGTCTTGCATGTTGTGTGTGACATTACAGTTGCTGCCGATAATGCAAAGTTTGGCCAAACTGGCCCAATGGTTGGATCTTTTGATGGCGGTTATGGTGCAGGACTTCTTGCTGCACACATTGGTCAAAAGAAAGCCCGCGAAATTTGGTTTATGTGTCGTCAATATGATGCGAATGAAGCTTTAGAAATGGGATTAGTTAACACAGTTGTTCCCGTAGCAGAGTTGGAAGCTGAAACTGTTTCTTGGGCACGTGAGATGTTGCGACACTCACCAATGGCACTTCGTTTACTTAAAGCTGGCTTGAATGCTGCAGATGATGGATTGGCTGGCGTGCAACAACTCGCTGGTGATGCAACTTTACTTTTCTATTTAACTGAAGAAGGACAAGAAGGTCGTAACGCATTTCAAGAGAAACGTCCCCCAGATTTTGGTCGCTTTCCAAAGCGCCCATAATTTAAATGCAACTAAAGGAAGTGCTTGATCGCACTCACATTGTTTCTATTCCGACAAAAACAAATTTCCGTGGAGTTGAATTTCGCGAAATTGCGTTGATCGAAGGCGATACAAATTGGGGGGAGTTCTCGCCATTTCTAGAGTACGAAGCAAAAGCGGCTAAGCATTGGCTAAAAAGTGCGATTGAATCTGCTGTAACTACTTTTGAAAGTAACGGTCTAGATTTTATTGCGGTAAATGCGACTTTACCTGCGGTAGAAATAGAGCAGGTAGCAGAAGTTCTCTCCTGGTTCCCAGGATGCAATACAGTTAAAATCAAAGTCGGTACCAAAGAAGATTTAGAGCGAATTAGAGAAGTTTTTCGAATTAACGCTGGAGCACAGATTCGATTAGATGCGAATGGACTGTGGAGCGTTGCCGAAGCCAAAACCTTCTTAGAAAGTTTAAACAAAGAGTTTGGAAGTTCACTAGATTACGTTGAGCAACCCTGTCTGACGTTAGCCGAAAATGAGAAACTTAAAAATGAATTAACTTTTCCACTAAAAATTGCAATTGATGAGAATTTAAGAAATGGTGGCAATCTAGAAGAGATTTTAAAAGTTGCTGACGTACTAATCATAAAAGTGGCGCCCTTGGGGGGAATATCTTCATGTTTGCAACTCATAGAAAAAGTATCAATTCCGATTGTGGTATCTAGCGCGCTGGAAAGTAGCGTCGGTATTTCAGCAGGGGTAGCACTTGCCGCTCAACTTCCAAAGAAAAATGAATCACCACTACCATTTGGATTGGGAACTGTAGCTTTACTTGAGGGAGATGTTGTGATTAATCCACTTCTTCCAGTAGATGGAAAAATTAAAGTAGAAAAAGTAAATGTTGATCTAGGTAAATTAAAAAAATATTCCGTTAGTGACTCTCGAAAAAAATGGTGGCACCAGAGAATCACTGATATTTATAATTTGGGACCATTATGAATCCAACCTCGGTTTTAGCAGAAGTTATTGTTGATCAATTAATTTTAGATGGTGTTAAGGAAGTTGTTATCGCGCCTGGATCACGAAATGCACCAATCACTATGGCATTTTTCCGCGCATACCAAGCCGGCAGAGTTAAATTTCATACGCGAATTGATGAAAGAAGTGCTGCATTCTTAGCGCTTGGAATTTCTAAGGCGACAAAGTCGCCCGCAGTAGTAATTTGCACCAGCGGAAGTGCTGCGGCAAATTTCCATCCAGCAATTTTGGAAGCTCATCACAGCGCCATAAAGTTGATTGCAATAACAGCGGATAGACCGGCACGGCTTCGTCGCACCGGGGCAAATCAAACAACAAATCAAGTGGGTATTTTTGGTGCGGCCGTAAATGTTTCGTTAGATATTTTTGCACCTACAAAGCCAGAGGTAGGGCAGATTGCGAAATGGCGGGGTGAAATATCAGCGGCATTAAATGAAAGTGGCCCGATTCATTTAAATCTGCAATTTGAAGAGCCGCTGATAGGCGAATTGGAATGGATCGAACCACTTTCTGTTGGGATACCAGAGGTTACCGAAAAGATGGAACCGCTTCCACGCCCAATCGGGAGTTATGAAACCCATGGTGTGATTTTGGTAGGCCATGATCGAGCCGAGATTTCAATGGCGGAGATCGAACTTTTAGCTGAGAAATTAGGCTGGCCGATTTTGAGTGAAGATCCACTCTCCAGCAGTAAGGTAATTCCACACGCTTCTTTGTTAGTGGGTAATTCAGAACGCCGTCAATTGCTAAAACCAAAAATTGCTATGGTGATTGGAAGATTGACCTTGTCTCGTTCGTTAAATTCATACTTAGAGTTGGCAGATTTTAAAATAATCGTTGATTCGCGAATTGGAGAAATAGATACTGCCAGAAGTGGCGATGAGATTCACCTAGCACTTCCTGAAGTTGATCAGCAAAAAATTGATTCAGAGTGGATTAAATTATTTAATGAATCATCAGTTGAGATACACAGCAAAATTTCAAATTACCTAAAGAGTTGGAGTGAGCCAACAGTAGTTAATGAATTTGTTTCACAATTACCTAAAAATAGTACACTTTTTGTTGCTTCATCACGACCGATTCGCGATATCGAAAGTTTTGCAACACCTAGAGCAGATTTAGAAACTTTTGCAAATCGTGGATTAGCCGGAATCGATGGAAACATTTCTACCGTAATAGGAATTGCACTTAATCGCAGAAAAACTTTTGCAGTTATCGGGGATCTGGCATTCTTGCATGACATAAATGGTTTGTTGTTAGGTCCTGAGGAAGTTCAACCAGATTTGATTATTTTGGTTATTTCAAATGATGGTGGAGGAATTTTTTCTACTTTGCCACAAAATGGTGTTGTTGGATTTGAAAGAATTTTTGGCACCCCTCACGGAAGATCAATTGCAAAAGTTGCTGAAAGTTATGGAATTCCGGCTATTGAAGTTCGAACTCTTGAGGCATTGGGAGCACAGATCGCTCGCGATACAAAGGGAATTCGAGTCATAGTTGCGCTGATGCCTGATCGTGAAAGTAATGCCAAATTACTAAAGCAGATTTCAACTAATTTAGATTAATTAAATTGAGTTAGTAACTTTCCAACGCCTCACGTATTGGAAGAAGTTTTGCTTGGCTTTCGGCATACTCTTTTTTTGGATCTGAACCGGCAACGATTCCACAACCAGCAAAAAGTCGAATTTGTTTTTGATTATTTGGATTAATTTGCGCACATCTAAGCGCAATTCCTAATTCTCCTTCACCTCGTGAATCAATCCAACCGACTGGACCGGCGTATCGCCCACGTGAGATTCCTTCAAGTTCGGTAATAACTTTTTTCGCAATCTCTCTGGGGGTTCCGCAGACTGCAGCTGATGGATGGAGGGTTCCGGCTAAGGCAAAAAGGTCAGCCGGTGTTAATGAATCGCTGATTACACCAGTAACATCAGTAGCCAAGTGCATGACATTTGCTAAGTGAAGTACAAAAGGTGATTCTGGAATATTTGTTGATGAACAAAATGGCATTAGTGATTGAGTGACAGATTGAACTGCAAATTTATGTTCTTCCAAATCTTTTGAAGATCTTGCCAACGAACCAGCTAGAGCTAAATCGTGTTCATCATCTCCAGTGCGCTGAATAGTTCCAGCAAGAACTCGCGAAGTTACTAAACCTTTATTCAATCTTAGTAATAACTCTGGAGTTGCACCTACTAGACCATCAATATGAAAAATCCAAGTCGCTGAATACTTTTCGGCTAATTTGAGCATAATGTGGCGGGCATCAAATGGTAGATCCGAATGTGCAGTTAAATCTCGAGCTAAAACAACTTTATCTAACTCACCAGCTGTAATTCTTGCTACTGCTTTAGCGACAATGCCTTCCCAGAGATGAGGCTCTAATCCACCACCTGCCCAAGATAAATTCAATGGGGCTTCTGGTTTTGGATATTCGACAACTTCTGGTTTCGGAAGATCTCCAATCCAAGTTAACCAACTTTTGCCATTGCGTTGCCCGATGATAATTTTTGGAATCACCACAACACTTTTTTCGGCAGGGTCGAAGGAGGCAGAAATAAAAGCGATTGGCCCAGTTCCAGATAGATGTAAATCATCAGTGACAATAAATTTTGCTAATTTTGCCTGCCACCATGAACGCATTTGATCAAATCTATCTTGGTCGTTTCCACTGGAGTTTCCACCACTAACTTCAAACCGATCAAATTCGCCGATGCCAATCACGCCATCTCCGCCGCGAATCCATGCCAATGAGGCCAATGAGGCCAATGATTTTGTGTCAGGCAAATGCTTTAGTAAGTCCAGCCCGTGACTTATCTCAATTGTTTTTACCGGTATTGAATTCACGAACGACGTTTATCCACAACTTTCCAAATCGCTGGAAGGGTTACAGCAGCAAGTGAAAGTTTTATTGCTTCGCCGAGTATGAATGGAGTGAAGCCTTTACTAATGGTCCAAGACCAATTTTGGCCAGTTGCATGTTGCAACCAAATTAATCCAGGAAGAAAAGTTAAAACTTCACCAATTAACATTGCTGGCAACGCGGTACGAAAACGAGCATCCCATTTTTTATTTGCTAGATAACCAAGGACTAGAGCAGTTAAAACCATTCCAGCTAGGTAGCCGCCAGTTGGTCCTACTAATTTTGCGAAACCTGATCCGCCATTTGAAAAAATCGGAGCACCTGCAGCACCGATTGCTAAATAAAGTGCGACGGTAGAAATGCTTAACGCCGGACCATAACTTGCGCCGATTAAAAGTACGCCAAGAGTTTGGCCAGTAACTGGGACTGGTGATCCTGGAACTGGGATTGCGATTTGGGCCATGACTGCCAGAAAACCTGCACCGCCTAATGCCAGTAATGAATTAGTAAGTGAGTTTGCACGAGGGAAAAGTGCAGCTCTCAGAGTGAGTGGTGCAATCGGAAGTGTGGTCATGGTGCATCCTTTTGGCTTGTTATTGAATTGGCATAAAAAGCATTACCGGACAAAGATATACGCATGGCCGGCCCGAACCTCAATAAAGTTCCATTTGATATTGCCAAGATGTTTGATGGTGTTGCCCGCCGTTATGACATCGTCAACGATATTTTGAGTTTGGGACAGACCAAAGCATGGCGCGGGGCAGTAAGTGGCTCAATTGAACCAAAGCCCGGGATGCTGATATTGGATTTGGCAGCTGGGACCGGAAGCTCTACCGCCCCTTTGGTGGCTGCCGGCGCAGTTGCAATTCCTGTGGATTTCTCACTCGGCATGCTCAAAGTTGGCCGAAAAAGGCACCCAAATCTGCCCTTCATCGCGGGAGATGCCCTGGCTTTGCCCTTCAGGGAGAACTCCTTTGATCTGACCACGATCTCTTTTGGTTTACGTAATGTCGCCGATCCCCAGGCAGCGTTAGTTGAAGCCCTTCGAGTTACCGCCCCCGGCGGATCGCTGCTGATCTGTGAGTTTTCCCATCCAACTTTTGCCCCATTGCGGGCGCTCTACCTCAAATATCTGATGCGGGCCTTGCCGGCAATCGCCCGGCGGACCTCATCCAACCCCGAGGCTTATATATATCTAGCTGAATCGATCCAGGCATGGCCGGATCAAGGTGCGCTCGCCGCTCAAATCAGTGCAGCCGGGTGGAGTCAAGCCTCATGGCAAAACCTTACTTTTGGGATTGTGGCGATCCATCGGGCCAGCAAAGCAAAATAATTAGCCAAACCCGCAGAAAGGTAACGCAGGTAACACTAGCCGTGGAAATCTAGGTGGGGTTGCCCCTCTAGAATTAAGAAAGAGCATTAGATCAGGTCAAATCGCTGGCGGTTTTTCGTTTTTAGCAGAAGGGCGTGTGGATGAATCCCTACCTTCCGATTACTGCAATTGGTGCAGTGGGGTTTGGCTTCGCAGCATTTTCAGTAGTTGCCGCAGCAATTTCGGGCCCACGACGTTATAACCGTTCAAAAATTGATGCATATGAGTGTGGCATTGAGCCAACACCGCAAGCTGCTGGTGGTGGAAGATTCCCAGTTAAATACTTTTTAACTGCAATGCTATTTATTATTTTTGATATTGAAATTGTTTTCCTTTATCCATGGGCAGTTTCATTTGACCAACTTGGCTTATTTGGAATTGTTGAAATGTTTATCTTTATCGCCACAGTATTTATTGCATACGGTTATGTTTGGCGCCGTGGTGGGCTGGAGTGGGATTAAATGGGTATTGAAGAGAAATTACCAAGTGGCTTTCTTTTAACTTCAGTTGAAAAACTTGCAGGTTACATGCGAAAAAATTCGCTTTGGCCAGCAACTTTTGGTTTAGCATGTTGTGCAATTGAAATGATGGCAGCAGGCGCAGGTCGTTACGACTTAGCTAGATTTGGAATGGAAGTTTTTCGTGCTTCCCCACGCCAAGCTGATTTAATGATTGTTGCCGGTCGCGTTAGTAACAAAATGGCTCCGGTTCTTCGACAGATTTATGATCAAATGGCTGAACCTAAATGGGTTATTGCCATGGGTGCGTGTGCATCTTCTGGTGGAATGTTTAATAATTACGCAATTGTGCAAGGTGTAGATCATGTTGTTCCTGTTGATATCTACTTACCTGGTTGTCCACCACGACCTGAAATGTTGATGGATGCAATTTTGAAATTACATGAGCAAATTGGTAATGAAAAACTTGGAATTAATCGCGAGATGATTGTTCGCGAAGTTGAAGCAGCAGCACTTGCAGCTCTCCCAACTCACCAGATGAAGGGATTGTTGGCGTGAGTGATATCGCAAAAAGTACGCCGAAAATTTCTGACAACGGTGCTTTTGGAGTTAGCGGAACTGGAGATACATCTGGTTATGGAGGCTTAGTACTCAAGGGCGTTCAAGTTGGATCAAGTGAGCGTCCATTTGGAAGTTATTTTGATGAAGTTGTAGATGATTTAGAACGTGCATATCCAAGTTTTAGTGATGCAATTGAGAAGGTTGTAGTTGATCGCGGAGAATTAACACTGCATGTTAAAAGTTCTCGGCTATTGGAAGTTTCACTTATTTTGCGTGATGAATTGAAATTTGAAATGTGCATGGGAGTTAGCGGTGCACATTACCCAAGCGAAACTGGGCGTGAATTACATGCTCTATATCCATTGCTTTCATTAACGCGCAATCAAAGAATTCGCTTAGAAGTTTCTGTGCCAGAAAGTAACCCACATATTCCATCTCTTGTTGAAATTTGGGCGGCAAACAATTGGCAAGAGCGCGAAACTTATGACATGTTTGGAATTATTTTTGATAATCACCCAGGACTAACAAGAATCATGATGCCAGATGATTGGCCTGGTCATCCGCAACGTAAAGATTATCCACTTGGTGGAATTCCAGTTGAATACAAAGGCGCAACTATTCCACCACCAAATGAGCGCAGGTCTTACCGATGACCACTTTTAATACTTCTAATCAAAATACAGATCCATATGCATCAGTACGAGAAACTACTGAAGGTCGGGTTTACTCGGTAACAGGTGGAGATTGGGATGATCTCGTAACAGAGATCGGCGCAACACAAGAAGAGCGTGTAGTAGTGAATATGGGACCCCAGCACCCTTCAACACATGGTGTGCTTCGGTTGATCTTAGAACTTGAAGGAGAGACCGTCACTGAAGTTCGCTGTGGGATTGGATACCTTCACACTGGAATTGAAAAAAATATTGAGTACCGAAATTGGACTCAGGGAGTAACTTTCGTAACTCGCATGGATTACCTTGCGCCATTTTTTAACGAAGCTGCTTACTGTCTTGCAGTAGAAAAATTATTGGGGATTACAGATCAGATTCCAGAACGCGCATCAATTATTCGAGTAATGCTGATGGAGTTCAACCGCATCTCTTCACATTTAGTCGCATTAGGTACCGGCGCACTTGAACTCGGCGCACTTTCACCAATGATTTTTGCATTCCGTGAACGAGAATTGATTTTGAATGTTTACGAAATGATTACCGGACTTCGTATGAACAGTGCTTATATTCGCCCCGGCGGTGTAGCGATGGACTTGCCAGAAGATTCAATTCCAAAATTACGTGAAATAGTGAAAGAACTTCGCACAAATTTGAAAGATACTGAAAAACTTCTCGTTGGAAATACCATCTGGATGAAGCGAACTGTCGGAGTTGCTTATTTAGATTTACCAGGTTGCATCTCACTTGGAGTAACCGGACCAGTATTACGCTCTACTGGTTTGCCGTGGGATTTACGTAAAACTCAACCATATTGTGGTTATGAAAATTATGATTTTGATGTTGTTACTGCTGATAGTTGCGATGTATACGGTCGCTTTTTGATCCGTATCTATGAGATGGAACAATCTTTACGGATAATCGAGCAGGCGCTAGATAAATTGAAACCCGGGCCAGTGATGGTTGCTGATAAAAAAATTGCTTGGCCGGCACAATTAGCATTAAGTGGAGATGGGCTTGGAAACTCCTTGGATCATATTCGTGAGATTATGGGAAGCTCGATGGAATCATTGATTCATCACTTTAAATTAGTTACCGAAGGTTTTAGAGTGCCAGCTGGTCAAGCATATGCAACCGTCGAATCACCTCGTGGTGAATTAGGCGCGCAGGTTATTTCTGATGGTGGAACAAAACCTTATCGAGTGCATTTCCGTGACCCATCTTTTAATAATCTTCAAGCAACATCAGCAATGTGCGAAGGAAGTTTGATTGCAGATGTTGTTGCTGCAGTTGCTTCTATCGATCCTGTTATGGGCGGAGTTGATCGCTAATGAGTTATGACGAAAAAACTAATGAACAGATGGATGCCATTATTGCGCGTTACCCAAGGTCACGTTCAGCAATTATGCCAATGTTGCATCTAGTTCAATCTCGTGATGGTTTTGTGACTCCCACTGGTATTGAATTTGTCTCTGAAAAACTTGGCCTAACTACTGCTGAAGTTTATGCTGTTGCAACTTTCTATTCCCAATATAAACGCAAACCAGTTGGCGAATACCATGTTGGAGTGTGCACAAATACTTTGTGCGCCGTAATGGGTGGCGACGCGATCTTTGCTGGTCTTAAGGATCACCTTGGTGTAGGAAATGATGAAGTAACAAGTGATGGAAAAATTTCAGTAGAGCATATCGAATGCAATGCAGCATGTGACTATGCCCCAGTCATTATGGTCAACTGGGAATTTTTTGACAATCAAACTGTTGAGAGTGCAAAAACTTTGGTAGATGATTTGCGGAGTGGAAAAAATCCTGCTCCAACTCGTGGAGCAAATAAAGTTTCTACATTTAAAGAAACCTCTGAGTTGTTAGCTGGATTCAATGATGGCCATGCTGAAGAAGGCGTTCAAGCTGGTCCGGCCACACTTTTAGGTTTGAAAATAGCAAAAGAAATGGGTGCTTAATTATGAGTAAATTGACACCAGTTCTTTCTGCACACTGGGATGACAAAGACTCTTTTACTATCGCGGGGTACTCACGGCATGGTGGCTACTCCTCACTTAAAAAAGCTTTGGCTATGGAACCAGATGCAGTGATCCAAGTCGTGAAAGATTCTGGATTACGAGGCCGTGGAGGTGCTGGCTTCCCGACTGGAACCAAATGGGGATTTATTCCACAAGGAGATAATCGTGAGCATTACTTTGTAGTTAATGCTGATGAATCAGAACCAGGTACTTGCAAAGACACACCACTATTGATGGCTAATCCACATGTACTGATTGAAGGAATAATTATTGGTTCCTACGCCATTAGAGCTAACCACGCATTTATTTACATTCGCGGTGAAGTTTCACATGTTGTGCGTCGCTTACTTCAGGCAATTGATGATACTTATAAAGCTGGCTTCCTTGGTAAAAATATTCTTGGAACTGGTTTTAATCTAGAACTTACTTTGCACATCGGCGCAGGTGCTTATATTTGTGGCGAAGAGACTGCACTGCTTGATTCACTCGAAGGTTTCCGTGGACAACCAAGACTCCGACCACCATTTCCAGCAATTGCGGGACTTTATGCCAGGCCAACAGTTGTAAATAATGTTGAATCTGTTGCATCAGTACCAGCCATTATTGAAAAAGGTGCGGAATGGTTTAACTCCATGGGAACTGAGAAGAGCAAGGGCTTTACCTTGTACTCACTCTCTGGACATGTTAAAAACCCAGGACAGTTTGAAGCACCTCTTGGAATTACTTTGCGTGAATTGCTAGATCTTGCTGGCGGAATCCGCAATGGAAATAAATTAAAGTTTTGGACACCTGGCGGATCTTCGACACCAATTTTTACTGACGAGCATTTAGATACTCCGCTTGATTACGAATCTGTATCAGCAGCAGGATCAATGCTTGGAACTAAGGCGTTACAAATTTTTGATGAAACGACTTGCATTTTGCGAGCAGTGTTGCGTTGGACTGAGTTTTATAAGCATGAATCTTGTGGAAAATGCACACCATGTCGTGAAGGCACTTGGTGGCTTGTTCAAATGTTGGGGAATCTTGAAAATGGCGTAGGAACTGAAGAAGATCTCGCCAAGTTGTTAGATATCTGCGAAAACATTGGTGGACGTTCATTCTGTGCACTTGCAGATGGAGCAATTGCACCGATTATCTCTTCACTAAAATATTTTCGTGATGATTATTTAGCACATTTTAAAAATGGTGGTTGCCCTATTGATCCTGTCGCATCAACTTTATTTGAAACTTCAAAGGCAGGTGCTTGATGACTACCGTTGACTCAGGTCGTACAGAATCAGCAATGACACCAAAAGCACCAGTCGAGCAGATAAATTTGATTATTGATGGATTTGAAGTAACTGTTCCAAAAGGTACTTTGGTAATCCGTGCTGCAGAACAACTTGGAATTCAGATTCCACGTTTTTGCGATCATCCACTTCTTGCTCCAGTCGGTGCCTGTCGTCAATGTCTGGTAGATATTGAAATAAATGGCCGCGCTTTTCCGAAGCCACAAGCTTCTTGCACAATTCCGGTAGAAAACGGAATGATTGTAAAAACCCAATTAACTTCTGAGGTTGCTCAAAAAGCGCAAGAAGGCGTAATGGAGCTTTTGTTAGTAAACCACCCTCTTGATTGCCCAGTTTGCGATAAAGGTGGCGAGTGTCCACTCCAAAATCAAGCCATGAGTACTGGTCAAAGCGAATCAAGATTTGAAGGAACAAAGAGAACATTTGAAAAGCCAGTAAATATCTCATCACAAGTATTGCTTGACAGAGAACGTTGTATTTTATGTGCACGCTGCACACGTTTTTCAGAAGAGATTGCCGGCGACGCTTTCATCGCCCTAAATGAAAGAGGAGCACTTCAGCAAGTTGGCATCTACGAAAAAGATCCATTTGAATCATATTTTTCTGGAAATACTGTCCAAATCTGTCCAGTTGGTGCACTTACTGGCTCTGCATATCGTTTCCGCTCACGTCCCTTTGATTTAGTTTCCACACCAAGTGTTTGTGAGCATTGCGCATCAGGTTGTTCATTACGTACGGATGTGCGTAGAAATAAAACTCTTCGCAGACTTGCCGGCGATGACTCAAATGTTAATGAAGAGTGGAATTGCGACAAAGGCCGTTGGGCATTCCAATACACGATGGCTAAAGATCGAATTGCAAATCCATTGATTCGCGAAAATGGGCAACTACGTGAAGCATCCTGGCCAGAGGCGCTAGCCGCAGCTGCTGCAGGATTAAAAGGCAAACGTACTGGCGTACTAGTTGGCGGACGTTCTACAGTTGAAGATGCTTACGGTTATGCAAAATTTGCACGAGTTGCTTTAAATACTAATGACATTGATTTCCGCTCGCGGCCGCATTCTCAAGAAGAAACAGATTTCTTAGCGGCACATGTAGTTGGATCAAAAGTTAATTATCAAGATATTGATACAGCAGATCATGTTGTTCTTGTTGGCTTTGAACCTGAAGAAGAGTCCCCAATTATTTTCTTGCGAATCAGAAAGCAAGTTACTAGGAGATCACTTGAAGTTACGGCAATTACTCCATACCAATCACGAGGCTTTAAGAAATTAAATGCAAACGCTGTCTTAACTGCACCGGGTCAAGAAGCTGCGGCGTTAAATGGTTTATCACTAACAAATAAATCAATGATTATTTCTGGAGAACGTTTAGCTGAATCAGCTGGTGGTCTATCAGCAGTTGTTCAATTAGCAAATAAGAGTGGCGCAAAAATTGCTTGGGTTCCACGACGTGCTGGTGAGCGTGGAGCAATCGAAGTTGGTGCAATTGGAAACTTGTTACCTGGTGGCCGACCAGTAAGTGATGCGACTGCTCGAGTTGACCTTGCTGCAGCATGGGGAGTCGATTCACTGCCTGCAGAAATTGGAAAAAGTGCGGATCAAATCTTGGTAGCAGCAAATGCTGGTCAATTAGAAGCTTTGGTTATTGGTGGAGTCGATCCATTTGATATGCAACAGCCATCAGTTAACGCTTTAGAAAAAACTTTTATCGTTTCTCTTGAAATGCGCCCAAGTGCTATTACAGAGTTTGCAGATGTGATTTTTCCAATCGCAGCGGTCACTGAAAAATCTGGTTCATTTATGAGTTGGGCCGGCACTTCTCGTTCCTTTGAAAAAGCAGCACCCGATGCAGATCATCGAAGCGATGCTTATGTGCTCTCAATATTGTCAGATGCAATGGGAACCCCAATTAATTTAACTGGTTCAAAAGCTGCTGCGAAAGAAATTGCAGCGGTGGGTTCTTGGGATGGCGCACGAGCAACGTTTACTGCAACTCAATCGAAAAATCTGCACGAAGGAGTAATCCTGGCAACTTGGCGTCACCTATTAGATAACGGTTCTCTCCAAGCTAATGAGCCAAATTTGGCGGGCACAGCACGTAAAAATCTTGCCCGAGTAAGTGCAAAATTGGCAAATGAACTTGGCGTAAAAAATGGTGATCTGGTAACGGTTTCGACAGATAGAGGTTCACTTGCACTTCCGATTGAAGTTAGCGAAATTTTAGATGGCGTAATTTGGTTACCGCGCAATGGAGTTGGAGCCGAGTCGCTTCGAATTCTTGGCGCTCTCAATGGCGATGGAGTGAAGGTGCGTAAAGGAATATGAGAGAAATAATTCTTGACGACCCACTTTCAATAGTTATCCTAAAAGCGGTAATAATCTTTGTAATTTGCGTAGTTTCAACAATCATGGCCGTGTGGGGCGAACGGCGACTCGTTGCTCGCATGCAGATGCGCCTCGGACCAAACCGCGTTGGAAAGTTTGGAGTTTTGCAGGGATTGGCCGATGGAGTGAAACTTGCCCTTAAAGAAGATTTAATTCCAGCAGCGGCTGACAAGATTGTATTTATTATTGCTCCGATTATTAGTGCTACTACATGTTTCATGGCTTTCGCGGTAATTCCAATGACTGGGGAAATTACTTTATTTGGTGAAAAAACTTCGCTCCAGTTAACTGATATTTCAGTCGGAGTTTTGTACATTCTCTCAATTGCCTCTATTGGTGTTTATGGAATTGTTTTAGCCGGCTGGTCCTCCGGTTCTACCTACCCCCTATTAGGTGGTTTACGATCGAGTGCACAAGTAATCTCATATGAAATAGCTATGGGACTATCACTTGTAGCAGTCTTTTTGTATGCGGGATCAATGTCCACAATAGATATCGTCAATTCGCAAAGTTCATGGTGGTTTGCAGTAACTCTCTTCCCATCCTTTGCGATTTACACGATCTCAATGGTGGGTGAAACTAATAGAGCGCCATTTGATTTAGCAGAAGCAGAAGGTGAACTTGTCGGCGGATTCCACACTGAATATTCCTCACTCAAATTCGCATTATTTTTCTTAGCTGAATATGTAAATATCATTGGAGTATCTGCCTTAGCGACAACTTTATTCTTGGGTGGATACCACGCACCTCCTGGTCTTGGATTTACTGAAAGTTGGCTTGGTGGTTGGTTCACTTTCTTCTGGTTCTTTACCAAAGTTCTTTTCTTCTTCTTTATCTTTGTATGGCTACGTGGAACATTACCAAGATTGCGATACGACCAGTTTATGAAATTTGGCTGGAAAGTATTGATTCCAGCAAATATCGCTTGGATTATGGTCGTCGCAGTTTTGCGATATTTCTCAAATCAAGGAACTTCTCGTTCAGTGATAATTGCATTTGCAGGTGGAGTAATTTTGCTTTACTTACTTGCCAGCATGGTTTGGGAACGTGCAGCTAAGAATCGCAGTGAAACTGTGGAGTCTCGTCCTGTCCCTGCAGCGCCATCTTTCCCAATTCCAAAACTTCCAATGGAAATTTCTACTATTTCTGTTCCAAGAGCCGGGCAAGAAGGAGTAATCCATGAGTGACCTAGCCAAGAAGCAGGATCTATCTGCTGTCGAATACACAGATATTTCAATTGGAAATGAAAACGCAAAACCATTTCTGACGCAACTAAAAGGTTTTTGGGTAACTTTCGCAATGATGTTCCGAAAAGTTAATACTGTGCAATATCCGGAAGTTAAAGAGCCGACAGCTGCTCGTTTTCATGGTCGGCATCAGTTAAATCGCCACCCTGATGGGCTAGAAAAATGCATTGGTTGCGAATTGTGCGCATGGGCTTGTCCAGCAGATGCAATTTTGGTTGAAGGTGGACACAACACAGATGAACTTCGGTACTCACCTGGTGAACGTTTTGGTGCGGTCTATCAGATTAATTATTTGCGTTGTATTTTCTGCGGTCTCTGCATTGAAGCTTGCCCAACTCGTGCGCTTACTATGACAAATGAGTATGAGTTAGCTGACGATGATCGGGCTAAGCTAATTTTTGAAAAATCTGATCTACTGGCACCACTACAACCGGGGATGATTGAAGCACCACACCCTTACTACCCTGGCACCGATGATCAAGATTATTATCATGGAAAAGTAAAATCTTCACATCCTTCTCAACAAAATAACGGCCAGGTGAAGTAGTGAATTTTGCGGCAATTGTTCAAGATCAGACTTCGCATGCCGAAGCAGTTTTATTTTACTTATTAGCGCCAATCACGGTGTTAAGCGCAGTGGGAATGCTGTTAGTCAAAAAAGCGGTTCATTCAGCGCTTTTGCTGGCTGCGGTAATGATCTCATTAGCTATTTTTTATATTTTAAATGAAGCGCCATTTTTAGGAATTGTGCAAATAATTGTTTATACCGGCGCGGTAATGATGCTCTTCTTATTTATCTTGATGCTTGTGGGAGTTGATTCGGCAGATTCATTAGTTGAAACAATCAAGGGTCAGCGGGTTCTTGGGATTATTGCTGCTGTTGGCGTAGGTGGATTACTAATTGCCTTAGTTTCAAAAGGAAATCTTGGCCACCGATTCTTTGGCCTTGAGATGGCAAATGGTGAAGGTAATGTGCAAGGAATTGCGAAATTAATATTTGGACAATATGTATGGCCTTTTGAAGTTATTTCCGCATTACTTATCACCGCAGCTCTTGGTGCCATGGTGCTGGCACACCGTGAACCAGACAGTGACAAGAAAGATCAACGTGCGTTATCTGAAGAGCGCGTGCGTCAAAGCGCACAACCAGTAGCTGGCTTGCCCGGTCCGGGAACTTTTGCTCGTCACAACGCAGTAGATATCCCAGCACTCCTACCTGATGGAACACCTGCTGATCTATCGGTTTCAGATGTAATTGCTGCACGTGGCCATCTGGCTAAACCTGGGGATTTCAAATTTATCGAAACTTCTGATGATGATAGAGAGGGAAATTAATCATGAATCCCATGAATTACATATATCTCTCTTGCATCCTTTTTTCACTTGGTGCCGCAGGTGTCTTGCTAAGACGCAATGCAATAGTTGTTTTTATGTGTATTGAATTAATGCTAAATGCTGCAAACCTGGCTTTTGTAACTTTCTCTCGCATGAATGGAACTCTGGATGGTCAGATAGTTGCTTTTTTCACCATGGTTGTTGCCGCATGTGAAGTGGTTGTAGGACTAGCAATTATCGTCACTATTTATCGTTCACGTCGATCGGCCTCAGTTGATGATGCAAGACTGTTGAGGCTCTAATGAGTTTAGGAACAAGTGATACTTTAGTTTACTTAATTGCTATTCCATTATTTAGTTCAGCGTTTTTACTTCTTGGCGGTCGTGCACTAGATCGAGTCGGACATTTGATTGGTACCGCAGCCTCTGCCAGTTCATTTGTTGTGGCGTTAATTGAATTAAACAAAATGCTTGCACGCGAGGCAGAAAGTCGCGGCGTAACTCAACATCTATTCACTTGGATCAATGTTGGATCTTTTCAGGTAGATGCAACATTGTTGCTTGATCAACTTTCTATTTGTTTTGTACTTCTAATTACTGGTGTTGGAACGTTGATCCACATCTACTCCATCTCATACATGGCGCACGATATTGACCGCCGCCGCTTTTTCGCTTTCCTTAACCTCTTTATTGCGGCAATGCTCTTATTAGTTCTTGGTAATTCATACCTAAATCTTTATGTTGGGTGGGAAGGTGTAGGTCTTGCCTCATACCTATTAATAGGTTTCTGGAATCAAAAGCCAACTTATGCAACTGCAGCGAAAAAAGCATTTGTTGCTAACCGAGTTGGCGATGTAGGGCTTTCTCTGGCAGTCATGATCGCATTTGTGCAATTCGGATCTGTGACTTTTGATGGTGTTGCAAAGGGAATTGCGGCCGGATCAGCAAGTTCAACTGCGCTTAACGCAATGGGAGCGGCAATTTTGCTCGCGGCTGTTGGAAAATCAGCACAATTTCCGTTACAGGCTTGGCTGGGCGATGCAATGGCCGGTCCGACTCCAGTTTCAGCATTAATTCATGCTGCGACGATGGTTACTGCTGGCGTCTACTTAATATCGAGATCAAATTTTGTTTTTGATAATGCACCTACAGCACAACTGCTAGTAGTAATTGTTGGAGCAGTAACCCTGCTATTTGGTGCGGTTATTGGCATGGCTAAAGATGACATTAAGAAAGCATTAGCAGCATCAACCATGTCGCAGATTGGTTACATGATTTTAGCAACTGGTCTCGGACCAGCCGGTTATGCATTTGCAATGATGCATTTGCTTACACATGGATTCTTTAAAGCTGGAATGTTCCTTGGCGCCGGTTCAGTTATGCATGGAATGAATGATGAAGTAGATATGCGTAAATACGGAGCACTTCGTAAAGTTATGCCAATAACTTTCGCGACATTTGGTCTGGGATATTTAGCAATTATTGGAATCCCACCATTTGCTGGCTTTTATTCAAAAGACAAAATTATAGAAACCGCTTTTAATGCTGGTGGCAGTAAAGGAATCATTCTTGGTTGCGTAACTTTGCTCGGAGCAGCTATTACCGCGTTTTATATGACTCGCGTAATGTTGATGACTTTCTTTGGTACTAAGCGTTGGGATGCTGCAGCACATCCACATGAATCTCCATGGTTAATGACAGTGCCGATGATTTTGTTGGCAATCGGTTCCATCACAACTGGATTTATTTTCAGCAATGGCGATCGATTGAAAAACTTTTTAGCACCTGTTGTAGATAAAGATCATCATGAACATGAAACTGAACTATTGGCACCAATAGTTGTCACTGGACTTGCGATGTTTGCAGTAGCGATTGGTATTTCTATCGCATTTGCAAAATATGGTCGTAAAACAATTCCGGCATCGGCCCCAACTGATGTCACGATGTGGACCAAAGTCGCACGTCGAGATCTATTGCAAGATGATTTCAATGAGAGCGTTTTTATGCGTCCAGGGCAATCACTAACACGGGTACTTGCATTCCTTGATAAGAGAGTAGTTGATGGTGCAGTTAGCGGAGTAGGTGCAATGACGCTTCGATTGGCTGGCGATCTACGAAAGACACAAACTGGATATGTTCGATCTTATGCGCTGTTGATCTTGCTTGGAACAGTTGCCATTCTCACCGCAATTTTGGTGGTAACCCTATGAACTCCTTAACTATTTTGGGTTTACTTCCACTTGTTGGAAGTGCCGCATTGTTTTTACTTCCTAAAGGTAGCGATTTGCTTGCTAAGCAAGTTGCACTTGGTGTTTCCATAGTTGTGGCAATTGCTGGATTAGGAATGGCATTTTCATTTGATCGCTCTGCTACCGGTTTTCAATTTGTTGAGAAGCATCAATGGATTCCCGCTTTCGGAATTAACTACGCTTTAGGTGTAGATGGAATCTCGCTGTTATTGATTCTGCTAGCTCTGGTCCTTACTCCAATAGTCATATTGGCATGTTGGCACGAAGCTGAAGGCGGACGTTGGTCAGTGAAGAACTTCTTCGGGCTAATTTTAATTCTTGAAACAATGATCGTTGGAGTTTTTGCTGCCACTGATATTTTTCTCTTCTACGTCTTCTTTGAAGCAATGCTGATTCCGGTTTACTTCCTCATTGGTGGATATGGCACCGGAGCGAGAGCCGCCGCAGCAGTTAAATTCTTGCTCTACTCATTATTTGGTGGATTGTTGATGCTTGCATCAATAATTGGCTTGTATGTAATTAGTGGAAATCAACTTTCAGCTCCAACATTTGATATCAATGCGCTGTCGCAATTATCAATTGATCCGGTGACTCAGCGAATCTTGTTCCTTGGCTTCTTTATTGCATTTGCGATCAAAGCTCCATTATGGCCATTCCATACTTGGTTACCTGATGCTGCTCGCGCTGCCACCCCAGGAACATCAGTTCTACTTCTTGGAGTACTGGACAAAGTTGGTACTTACGGAATGATCCGCTTCTGCCTATCGCTCTTTCCAGAAGCATCAAAAGAGTTTGGCCCAACAATTATTGTGCTCTCCTTAATATCAATTTTCTATGGGGCTTTTTTGGCTATTGCTCAAGGCACATCATCTGGTGATGGAAATATTAAGGCTTTGATTTCTTATACATCTATATCGCACTTTGGATTTATAACTCTTGGCATCTTTGCATTCACTGAGCAATCACACTCAGGTGCTACTTTGTACATGATTAATCACGGCTTCTCAACCGCAGCATTATTTTTAATTGCGGGGTGGATGATCTCGCGTCGTAAATCTGAGCGAATTTCAGATTTTGGTGGATTGCAAAGAGTTACACCGATAATGGCTTGGTCATTCTTTATCGCTGGAATGTCCAGCTTGGCATTACCTGGTCTCTCATCCTTTGTGAGCGAATTCCTGGTCTTGGTTGGAACATTTGCCCGCTATCCAATTCCAGCAATTATCGGAACTATTGGAATTATTTTTGCAGCACTTTATATTTTGATTCCAGTTCAACGTGCTTTACATGGTCCGACAACACCAGGGAATGAAAACTTAACTGATTTAACTTTGCGTGAAAAAGTCTCTATTGCTCCTGTCATAGCGGTAATAATTTTCTTTGGTTTCTATCCGCAACCTTTATTAGATGTAATAAATCCTGCAGCTAGCGCAACGCTTTCAGCCCTGCAAATTACGGGAATTACGGGAGGAAAGTAATGAATGCTCCAAATATTGAATATGGAATGCTAGGACCTATTCTTATTGTTTTGGCAGCAGCGCTAATTGGAGTGCTCATTGAGGCATTTGTTTCCAGTCGCTACCGTTATATTTTGCAAACCGGAACCGCTTTTGCTGCGATTGCTTTAGCTTTCTTACAACTTGTCTTAATCCGCAACACAAGTTCAAAGGCAGCTGTAAGTTCGATGTCAATCGATGGAGTTGCGATTGTTTTACAAGGTTCAGTACTAATTTTTGGTTTCTTAGGCTTACTATTAATTGCAGAGCGCGGCTTTCAATCCTTTACGGCGCAAGCTGCGGCAATTCCAGGTTCAAATGAAGAACAAAAGGCCCTAGTCTCTGGATTGCAGCAAACCGAAGTTTTCCCATTAACTCTTTTTGCAATTTCTGGAGCAATGCTTTTCCCAGCAGCTAATGATTTATTGACTCTTTTTGTATCTTTAGAAGTTTTGTCACTTCCGCTCTATCTGATGGCAGGACTTTCGCAACGTCGCAGATTGCTTTCCCAGGAAGCCGCACTCAAGTACTTTTTATTAGGTGCATTTTCATCGGCTTTCTTCCTATTTGGTTCAGCATTTATTTATGGCCAAGCAGGCAGTACTACTTTTGACGGAATCCGTAAATCAATTGTCGAATCAGGCGGAAGCGACCAATTTTTACTAGTTGGTTTAGCTTTACTTACAGTTGGATTGCTATTTAAAGTTTCTGCCGCTCCATTTCATGCTTGGACACCGGATGTTTATCAAGGTTCACCAACTCCAGTGACCGCCTTTATGGCCGCTGTAACCAAAGTTGCCGCATTTGGTGCTGCAATTCGAATCTACTACTTTGCAGTTGGCGGTTTGGTTTGGAGTTGGCGCCCAATTTTGATTGCAATTTCAATTGCAACTATGGCGATCGGTACAGTTATTGCGATTGCTCAAAAAGATGTTAAACGTGTGCTTGCATACTCTGCAATTGCGCACTCCGGTTTCTTACTAACTGGAATTATCGCTTTGAGTAAAGACGGCTTAAATGCGACTTTGATTTATTTGTTTACTTATGGCTTTACCACAATTGGAACTTTTGCAATTGTGACTTTGGTGCGGGACTCTGGTGGCGAAGTTAGTGATTTGAACCGCTGGGTAGGGTTAGGAAAGCGTTCACCACTAGTGGCTGGAACTTTCACCCTATTTTTACTAGGACTTGCTGGAATTCCACTCACAAGCGGTTTCGTGGGAAAGTTTGCAATTTTCACTGCCGCGTATAAGAGTGGAAATATCTCAGTAGTTGTTGCCGGCGTGCTTGCTAGTGCAATTGCAGCCTTCTTTTATATCCGCATCATCGTAATGATGTACTTTAGCGATCCTGTTGAAGATGGCACTTCGGTGGTAATTCCATCTGCGATGACTGCTGCAACTATTGCAATCTGTGCGGTTGCTACTTTGGTTATGGGTATTTACCCACAACCCGTGATCTCAGCGATAAATTCCCTTGCATTTTTTGCCGGTTAGCAAATGGCAACGCTTCCAGATCTAGCTCCTGAGATTGAGCAAGATCTGACCAGACGTTTAGATCTGGTAGAAAAATTACTTTTTGCTCACGTTGAAGGAAAATATCCATTTGTAAATGAAACATCCCGTCATTTAATTGTTGCGGGTGGCAAGCGATTGCGTCCTGTACTGACTTTGCTCGCTGCTAATTATGGAAATACTGGCGAACGTCAAGTAATTGAAGCAGCGGTAGTTTGCGAATTAACTCACCTTGCAACGCTTTACCATGATGATGTTATGGATGAAGCGCCATTGCGTCGTGGGGTTGAAAGCGCCAATGAACGCTGGGGGAACGCTGTCGCAATCTTGACTGGTGATTACCTCTTTGCAAAAGCCTCTGATCTATTAGCCGATTTAGGCCCCGAAGCGGTTCGACTTCAAGCGCGAACTTTTGAACGATTAGTTATCGGGCAGATAAGAGAGACTCAAGGTCCACAAAATGGTGCGGATCCATTGGAGCATTACATTTCGGTGATTGCCGATAAAACTGGTTCGCTATTCGGAACTAGCATTCGATTTGGGGCTTTGTTATCTGGTGCTGCTCCGCAAATAGTTGAAGCGCTTACCACCTTCGGAGAAGAGATCGGCCTAGCTTTCCAACTCGCTGATGATGTTATTGATATTGCCAGTCAAACAAATGAATCTGGCAAAACACCAGGAACTGATCTGCGCGAAGGCGTACCGACATTAGTGACTTTGCTAGTTCAAAAAGCCAATCGCCCAGAAGATCAAACGTTGCTTACCTCATTGGCCGCTCCGATTTCAGATGAGCATGAAGTTGCAGAAGTACTAAACGCGCTCAGATCTCATCCTGCGCTAGATGAAGCACGCACTATTACGTTGCAATATGCGGAAAATTCTCGAAAATTACTTTCATCTTTACCAGTAAATGAAACCACTTCAGCATTTTTAACTTTGTGCGATTCCTTGGTTACTCGCTCTTCCTGATTTCCATAAGTCGCTACCTAAAAATATTAACGCAACCCAAATTGCGAAAAATCCAATCCAGCGTGCCAAAGGCATCGCTTCTCCATTTACCGTGACGCCAATTATGAACATGATTGTTGGTGTGATGTATTGCAATAACCCAACAACAGATAACGGTAAGCGCACTGTTGAGCCATTAAAAAAGAGTAGGGGAGCAACGGTCATAATGCCGGCCCCAGCCAAACCTAATGAGAGCCATAAAGAATTTCCAAAGGCAGCATCACCATTCACTTGTAACATCGATAGATATGTAAGCGTAGGGAACATCGCAATCAA
>WLKK01000080.1 GCA_009701305.1 Actinomycetota bacterium
ATTTCCCATAAGCGAAAAGGTTGCGTTCGCATCTGGATCTTGAGCAAGTTCGGCAGCGGTGATATCTGCATAACCTAAGGGCACATCAATTGGCGAGCCGGTTACTGTAAGAAGATTTGTAGAAGCTGTTAATTTTTTAAAGTTAACAGAAGTATCAGTCATCCGCCCAGAAAGCCATCCAGAGATTCGATTATCGATCTGAAATGTAATTGACATTGCACTAGCTTTTCCAAACTCTTGGCGCACCGCACATTTACCAACTTCTGTCCATGCACACTCAACATCACCCCATCGTGGCATTCCATCCATCGATTTATACTGCGTACCTGATTTGAAGCTAACTGGGATGATCTCGGCATCAAAACCAAAAACATAAGCGACGCCAGGATCTCTAGTTCGCGGGTTGTAATCAACGTTATAACGGATGCCAATTCGCACACCATATGTATTTGCTCCACCGGAATTATTATCAGAATTTCCTTGCCAGACGCTGATAGCACCACCAGCTGGAGTTTTTGCAATTGGGTCAGCAGCAAATTTTGGAGTATCTATCTCATAGAGCAACTTAGCTTTTTCTAGCGTCCCCGCTGAATTCACAAAGGAAAGATCTTTGATACACATATCAGTCTCTTTTGAAGAATCGGTACAAGGAGGCACGATGAAGTTCAACATTAATGAGGATGCTTTTGCACAAACCCCATCGCGGATCCCAGTGCAGGAAACTACTTGTGTATTTGGGTGATCCCCGATAACTCCATTCATATAGGAGATGTCTTGCCCTCCGGCCAAGATTGTGTCTGAAAAAATAATTCTTTTTGAACCTGCAGGTTGCGCAATGAGAGTATCTAAGTCAGCCGCTTGCGAAATACTGGGCGTCAATGCGACAGTAAGAGTGGTAATCAAAGCGAAGAACCACGCCTTGTTTTTTCGCATTTATTTGTCCATTTCTGCGCTCTTAATTCTGCGAGTAGTCTACCGGCACAAGAGAAGTTGCAGCGCTACAAGTTAAAATAGACCTATCAGTAACAAGAGGTCTGATTTAGATAGTCAAACACTATCTAGGTAGGAGTTTGCGCGTGGCCTCGACAAACCAATTTCGAGCCATTAATCTCGTGCTCATGGCGCGCAGAGTGCTGACATTGATAATTTGCTTGACCCTGCCTGTGATCTTTGCACCGACTGCAGCAGCAGAAGAGTATTTCCAATCAGAGACTCGATTCTGGGTGGACTGTTCCCTTGGATCTAGAACTACCGACTGTGTGCAGAGCATTGAATTTAGTGACCCAACTAAAGAAAAACGCGATGCCAATGGCGAATTGGATTACTCATCGATTGCCTGGATCAAGACAACCCCGAAACTGAATTCCAAATTTGTCTATAAGAAGACCGCATATGCAATGTCGGACTTTGAAAATATGGATGGCAAAACATGTGAATCAACTCCGAATAACGCTGATTTCTTGCATGATGCTTGCTACACCGCATCAGGACTGCTGCCAGATGGGAGAGATCTTGTCTTCAGAGTCATGATTGGTAGCTCTGGACCATTCTTTAACATCTATCAATGGGTTGACCAAGGAGTGCAGCGAACTTGGGATAGAGGCGATTGGATCGCGCAAACCGTACCGGATGGTTCTACCTGGCGGATTACATTGAAATCTAAATCTTTAGCACAAAATGCCGGGGCAATCACATCAAATATGAAGAACCCGTACATCTCATTTGGTCGCAGCACCGATGACGATTTACTTACTTATATTCAAGGAACGGTCTATCCCAACCAATGGCAGTGTTTATCTCCGAATAAACCTAATGCAACGCCTTCCGAACGTGTAGAGCTATGTAAAGATCCTGAGTCCTACGCCGAAACTGCATCTACAGGATTTTCAATAGATGTCATGCCTTATGTTTTCCAATTTGAAAAACTTCGTGGTTACACACCCGGTGGAATCTTTGTCTCTGGTCCAACTGGTTCGTTGGGACAAGTTCAATATGACAAAGAACAAGGAGTCCTCACTGTTCCGATGTCTGGGCCACATTTTCTCTTCGATCGTAAAACTCTCAATAAGGGTTGGATGGAGGTGTCGATCAAGGGTGACATCATCCGCAAAGCTTTCAGCTTAGAACCTAAAAATGCGGGCCAAGTTGCAAAAGTTGAAATCTCATACGTTGAAGGCAAAGCGGATATTGCAAGTTATGCCACGCGCTATATAGCGGATTTAGATACCTTTGAAATCCGCGCATACAACTTTGGGTTTTCTGCCCCTCTGCTGCGAATAAAGTTGACTCCGCCAAAATCAACTCAGTCAAATTCAAAGAATGCGCCATCCAAAAGCACATCTATAACTTGCGTAAAAGGCAAAACTGTTAAAACCATTAAGGGAAATCCGCCAAAATGCCCGGCTGGCTATAAAAAGAAGTAGTAAATGCAAAGTGGCCCCACACGACGAACCGTGAGGCCACTTAGTGTGCGTACCGCTGGCGGGATTCGAACCCGCGACCTGCATTTTCGTCGGAAAGCTGCTCTATCCACTGAGCTACAACGGTACGCAAGTCGGAATCTAGATTAATTGTGTACCGGGAAATTAAGTTTGTGCAAATACTGTGGATAAATCTGATACTCTCTTCTTTCGTCGGAAAGCTGCAAGAAATTGAGTTACAAAGTTAAAGGCCCTGTCAGAAATGGCGGGGTCTTTATCTTTTAACTCTTATCGCCGCTATACCTCTTAATTCAAGATACTTAGCGCGGCGATAGCGCTGTCGAAACCCTTATCTTCAGAACTGTCAGCGAATCCGGCACGGGCTTTTGCTTGCTCAATTGTGTCGCACATCAAGACTCCAAAACCAATTGGTTTAGATCGACTTAACGAAACTTGCATGACTCCTGAAGTCACCCCTTGGCAGATGTAATCAAAATGTGGAGTCTCCCCGCGCAGGACAAGGCCGACAACGACTGCAATATCAAAGCCAGCATCAAATGCGAGTTGGGTTGCAAGTGGAAGCTCAAAAGAGCCGGCCACTTTACGGATTTCAACATTAGAAATTCCAGAACTCTCAAATCCTCTGACCGCACCATCTACAAGGGATTGGCAAATCTCTGGATGCCAAGAGGCGCTGATTACGACTGCTTTTAAGTTGGGCAATTCTTTAATTTGAACTTCTGGTGATTTGCCGGCCATTAGATCTCCCCTAACGTATGACTCATTAGATCACGTTTGCTTTGTAAATACTTTCGATTGAACTCGTTTACTCCTGTGTGAAGCTTGCGCTTCTTGAGATTAATTCCTGATCCCTCAAAGGCGGCTAACTTCTCTGGATTATTGGTTAGTAATTCAACATCTGAAATACCAAGTGCTTTAAAGATTGAGATTGCATCTTCATAAGATCTCTCATCAACTTCATGACCAAGTGAAATATTTGCCTCAAGAGTATTTTGTCCCGCATCTTGCAATGCATAGGCCCGAATCTTTTCCCCTAGACCAATCCCCCGACCTTCATGATCACGCAAGTAAATAATCAACCCAGAGCCATGCTCTTCAATTTCATAGATCGCCTGCATTAATTGCGGGCCACAATCACAGCGTAGCGAACCAAAGGCATCGCCGGTTAAGCACTCTGAATGTATTCGACTCAAGAGATTCTCCTGTTGCAAATTCCCAAGTGCTAATACTGCATGCTCTACCCCACTTCGTGAAGTAAATGTGGTGACCTTCCATTCGTATTCTCCAAGTGGCAATTTAGCCCACTCAAAATCAATCTTGATATTTGATTCTTTCTTTTCCGCATGTGCTTTGATCTCTGCAATTGAAATCTTCTTGATCGAGTGCTTTTTTGCAAACTCATCCAGATTGGCACCGCGCATCATTGAGCCGTCATCATTTACTAACTCTGAAATAACTGCCACAGGATATGAATCGGTTAGCTCACACAAAGCAGCACCAGCTTCAGTATGCCCGCCTCTTGCGTGTACACCACCATCGACTGCTACCAACGGGAAGATGTGTCCTGGGCGCAAGAATTGCGCAGCTTTTGCGTTTGGATCAGCCAGGGCCCGCAAGGTATTTGCCCGTTCTTGTGCGCTAATTCCAGTAGTACGCCCTTCAATTAAATCAACTGAAACTGTAAATGCAGTCTCGTGGCTATCTTCATTTCGGGCAACCATCATTGGAAGTTTAAGTTTTTTAGCAATTTCGTTATTGATCACTCCGCAGATAACACCTGCAGTATGTCGCACCATAAAACCTATTTGTTCAGTGGTGGCCGCTTTTGCCAGCAAAATTAAATCTCCTTCATTTTCGCGATCAGCATCATCAGTAACAATTAAGAATTTTCCATTTTTAAAATCTGCTAATGCATCTGTAAAATCACTCATTACTTCACATCCTTCTTGGCAAGAAGGCGCTCAACATATTTAGCGAGAACGTCAACCTCAATATTGACTAGATCTGCAGATTTTTTGGTAGATAAATTTGTCCGTTCTAAAGTTTCTGGAATCAACCAAACTGTGAGTACGTTGTTTGTGTCATTGATTTCACCAACAGTTAAGGAGACACCATCAAGAGATATGGAACCTTGATTCACGATGTATTTACTTAAATGAGCCGGCACTTCAACATCAAATTGAGCCCACTTATCCCCTGGGGTTAAGCCAATTACATTTGCAACTCCATCAACATGGCCTTGAACGATGTGACCACCTAGGCGTGAAGTAGCAAGGGCCGCAAGTTCTAGATTTACTGGTGAGCCCACAACCGCTTGGGATAGCGATGTCAGAGCCAGAGTTTGGACCATTACATCAGCTGTGAATGTTGTGCCAGAAACCGAGGTAGCGGTTAGGCAGACGCCACTAACGGCGACTGAATCCCCCTCTTTAATCTCTGAAATAAGAACTGGTGCGTTGATGGTGAATACCGCAGAGGTTTCACCTTTGTTGATCGCGGTGATGGTTCCAAGTTCAGAGATCAGTCCAGTAAACATCATTCACCATTCCTAATGCGATAGACCGATTTAACATCCCCATCTAGAACCACGGTGCTGATGTGATCTAGGCGCATTTGATAGCTAATCGTTGATGGGTGATCAAAAGTGAAAAATGGTTTACCAGAGCCCAATAATGAAGGTGCTTGATACATCACAAGTTCATCCATTAAGCAGTGATCTACCATCGCACTTGCCAAGGTCGGTCCGGCTTCGACAAATACCTGATTGATTTTTAGCTCGTTTAACTTTTCCACCAATAGATCTAAATCCTTTGATTTCACAACAACAGTCTTTGCAGCGGAATCAAATACTTGTGCATCTTTAGGAAGATCTTGTTCACCGCAGATAATCCGGATTGGGTTATGTGAATATCCAGCAAAGTCGCCACGTGGAATTAAATGTGGATTATCTATAATTACAGTATTTGTGCCAACCAAGATTGCATCTGCCTGGCGGCGCAATAGCTGTACATCAGCACGAGAGGTTTCATTGGTTATCCATTTAGAAGTTCCATCAGTGGCTGCAATTTTCGCATCAAGAGTTGTTGCGACTTTCCAAGTAAAGAATGGTCGATTCTTTTTAATTTTCATTAGCCATGCGCGATTGGCGTAAGCGGCTTCCTCTTTTAAAACTCCTTCAACAACTTTTATTCCAGCAGCTCGCAATACTTCTGCTCCACCTGATGCAACTGCATTTGGATCGTTAACGGCAAATACGACAGTTGAGATTCCGGAATCAATGATGGCTTGCGTGCATGGGCCAGTACTTCCGGAGTGATTACATGGTTCCAATGTCACAACAATGGTTGCGCCTTTTAGATTTTTGGTGGCATTAGCGATTGCAACTACCTCAGCATGATCAGGGCTATTCATTCGATCATGGAAAGCTTCGCCAATTACATTTCCGGCATCATCAATAATCACGGCGCCAACAATTGGATTTGGTGAAGTTTTGCCTAAACCTTTTTCGGACAGGGCAATGGCACGTTGCATCGCAACTGTGTAATCCATATCGACCCCCACTCAAATATCGAGCCGCCGGGGTGGGTGCATGAAAGCACAAAAAGGGTAGGGCGCAATGCCTACCTTTTGTTGGTTCCTCTCATCCGGACTTTAACCGTCGGTCTCAGAATTTCACTGAGTCAACCGATACCTGGCTGGCATCGGGTCGCGGACTATAACCGCCGGTTCGAAATTACATCGACCCCGGAAACAACA
>WLKK01000081.1 GCA_009701305.1 Actinomycetota bacterium
AAGGCACTGTTAAGAAATATTTCACTGGTATATCTACAAACCAAAGAATTAATGACATTATCCCAGCAACCCAAGCCATGATTCTGAAACGGATATATGCGCCATTCATGGGAATACTCTACTCACTTCTTCTTTTGAATAAAGGCAAGCAGAGAGCTAGCAGTGCCATGAGCCACCAGATGAAGACATAGGAAATATGCTGCCAATAAAAGCCAGCTGCTTTAACAACCAGTTGCGGTGCAGGTACGCGCTCGATGAGCGAATCGGGTTTTTCGGTAATTGCGATTAGATAACCATCATAAAGATCAAAATTGACACGACTTAATAAGACTGTTGAATCCAAGCGCGAAAGTTCTGAAACCAAATTAGAACCGATACTTCGATCTTCGATCTGGCTTGGCATCAATCGGCCATGCACTTCAATAAATTCACTCGGTGGTGCCACATCTCCGATACCTCGTACAACGAGTAACCCTGCCCCAGTATTTAATTTAAGAATTCCTACTTGCC
Organism: Actinomycetota bacterium; assembly: GCA_009701305.1. Lineage (GTDB taxonomy): Bacteria > Actinomycetota > Actinomycetes > Nanopelagicales > Nanopelagicaceae > UBA3012. The sequence goes on from WLKK01000081.1 coordinate 511, forward strand.
ATTTTTTGCGCGCACTATCATTGTTTGTGCTTTGATTTGGTGCTTGTAAAATTCTTTCATATCTTCCAGTTGCACTAACTAAGCGACCTTTAGAATCATCTGGAATTGAAATACGTGGTTTGATTAGAGTTTCAATTCTGACTTCAACTTTATCTGCAACTGGTTTTGAAATCTCCTGAACAAGGTGGGCTCTATCTAATTGCCAGATTCCAAGTCGTACAAAAGTTGCTGCAAAAACTATAAGCAACAATGCAAACCCTAATTTCCGTACCATTTCATTTTTCTTCGGTGCGGCGACGATCCATTTTTTTCAATCTTTTGTAACCACTTCGCAAAATAAATGCGACGGCAATGGTTAAGAAGGTCAGTACCAGCGATCCTGCAGTGCCGGCGTTCACAGTGCTAGGGTCAGGCGTCGTGGCCATCTATTACTCCATCCGAAAATCCTTTAGGCTGATCTTGCCATGAGCGACAGGTATCTCCCACATCAGCCAAACCGCTTTCAAAAGCCGCTGCTTGCGATCGGATTTGTTGCACTCACGATAGTGACGGTTTTAGGTGCTTATTGGTTTGCTAACCCGCCTGTTAGGGCTGCTTTAATCGCTTTCTCAATAACCAGCGATAAAGAGGTAAGTATCAAATACTCGATCGATCGCCGTGACCCAAGGCAAATTTTAATTTGCACACTTGTTGCTAAAGATATGGACAAGACGATTGTCGGCCAGATCGAAATTGAAATACCACCAACTACCGCTAAATCAATTGAGATGGTCAGTGCACTTCCCACTCGTGTTCGAGCAGTGACCGCAGGGGTCGTGCGCTGCACTGGTTAATCCCAGTAAGATTTGTTCACTATGGCTAAAGATGCAGCAGGTCCAATTAAAACTTGGTTAACTCAAGAGGCGTTTGACCGTCTCTCCGCTGAACTTGCCTATTTATCTGTCGCTGGCCGTCAAGAGGTAGTCGCAAAGATCGCTGCTGCACGTGAAGAGGGCGACCTTAAAGAAAATGGCGGGTATCACGCGGCTCGCGAAGAGCAAGGAAAAATGGAAGCTCGAATTCGCCAACTTAAATCAATGTTAGAAAACTCAGAAGTTGGAAGTGCACCTTCTGCAGATTCACAAGTGGTTAATCTCGGCTCGTTGGTAACAATTGATATGGATGGCGATGAGATGGAGTTTCTTCTTGGCTCTCGTGAAATTGCAGCCGGTGAGGTTTCGGTTTACAGCGAAAAGTCTGCACTTGGTTCTGCTGTATTAAATAAAAATGTAGGAGATAGCGTTTCCTACCTTGCGCCAAATGGAAAAACATTTGTAGTAAAGATTAAAAAAGTTGCGCCTTATTTAGGTTAAGGTTCAGCTTAAATTAACGAGGCGAGACTTTTTTGTACTTCTGCACACTTAGTGGAATAAAAATCACCATAATTAAAATTATATAAATCAAAGACATCGTTATTGGATGTTGTGATGGGAATGAATTAGCTGTTGCGCCAAATTGATTTGTTAATCCAAATAGCGAACGAATACCTGCCACCATTGTCGAGACTGGATTCCACTCAGCCACATATTGCAATGGCTTAGGCATTCCTGTTGTTGGAGCAAACGCATTTGACAAAAAGGTCATTGGAAAAACAAATAGGAAAACCACACTGTTTGCCACTCTTGTGTCGCGAACAGATAAGCCCACAAGGACTCCCATCCAAGACATCGCATATCCAAATAACAAAAGCATTCCAAAACCTAAAGTAATATTTAATGCCCCAGAACTCGGGCGCCAACCAACTAAAACTCCAGTTAATCCCATAACAATCAAGACGACTATGTTTAATGTGGCATCACCAAGAGTGCGACCTAGTACTACGGCAGAACGAGAGATTGGCAATGATCGGAATCGATCGATTAACCCTTTACTCATATCCTCAGATAATCCAATTGCAGTAGCTGCGACAGTAAAGGCCACTGTTTGCACAAAGATGCCAGGCATCAGCAACTGAACATAATCTGTTCCAGGTGTGTTGATTGCGCCACCAAAAACATAGCGGAATAACAATACAAACATAACGGGTTGGATCGTTGAGAAAATTAATACTTCAGGTAAGCGAATAAGTTGTAAGAGTTGTCGCTTCATTATTATTAATCCATCAATCATTTGCGTTTACCTCTCTTGTCTTTCTTGCCTTTTTTCTTGCCGCCTTCTTCTTCTTCTGTCAAGATTTCTTCTGCAACATGTCCAGTTAGTGACATAAAAACATCATCCAGAGATGGTCTCTTCAATCCAATATCCAATGGCGAAATTTGAGCAGCATCAAGCGCCCTAACTGCTTCAATCAACCTGGCACTTCCACCATGAGCAACTACTGATATGCGATGTAATCCTTCTTCAATATGAGCTTTGCTCTGAGTAAGTTCTGATAACAATTTTGCGGTTTCAGCTACTTTGCTTTGCTCGACTGTTACCTCTAGTCGTTCTCCACCTACCTCTTTTTTCAATGAATCAGAAGTACCGCGTGCAATTACTCGACCGTGATCGATTACCGCTATCTCATCAGCCAATTGATCTGCCTCTTCTAAATACTGTGTTGTTAGCAAAAGTGTGACGCCACCTTTTACTAACTCATCAATCACTTCCCACATCTCTAAACGCCCACGTGGATCAAGTCCAGTCGTTGGCTCATCTAAAAATAAAACTTTAGGTTTGATAATTAATGAAGCTGCTAAATCAAGACGTCTGCGCATTCCACCTGAATAAGTTTTTATTGGGCGACGTGCCGCATCTGTTAATGAAAATTGTTCTAGCAATTGCGTGGCACGTTCTTTCGCACCTTTTATATTTAAATGATAGAGCCGGCCGAACATCACCAAGTTGTCCCAGCCAGTTAATGTTTCATCTACTGCGGCATATTGACCAGATAGGCCAATCAATTCACGTACTTTTTGTGGATCCTTAACAACATCTATTCCCGCCACAGATGCATGCCCGGAATCGGGTGCGAGTAATGTCGCTAAAATCCGGACTGTTGTAGTTTTACCAGCACCATTTGGACCAAGAACACCAAGAACTGTTCCCTCTTCGACTTCAAGTGATAAGCCATCTAATGCACGAGTCTCGCCATACGTTTTAACTAAATTTTCGGCAACCACTGCATACTTTTTACTCACAATAACAACTCCTATAACTTCTCCTGTGATTACGATAGCCTCTGAGCCAATGAAATCTCCATTTAAAGATCTGCCTCGAGAAGTTGCGGTGCTATCTTCCGTTGCTTTTCTGGTTGCAGTGGGTTTTGGGGTAATTGCACCAGCCATTCCATTATTTGCACGCTCATTTGGAGTTTCTCAAGCCGCAGCAGGAGCGGTAATCAGCATCTTCGCCGCAGCTCGCTTTTCCTCTGGATTGTTATGCGGAAAAATGGTGAACAGCTTTGGCGAGCGAAAAGTTTTAGCAACTGGCTTATTTATGGTGGGAATTTCAAGTATCGCCGCTGGGCTTGCCGATACTTATCTGCAGTTAATCGTCTTCAGGACTGCCGGTGGATTGGGTTCGGCGATGTTCACCGTCGCTTCAACATCATTGTTATTAGGTGTGGTCTCTGATGATCAACGCGGCAGAGCGCAATCTCTTTACCAAGGTGGTTTTTTATTCGGTGGAATTACCGGTCCACTTTTTGGTGGCATCCTTTGCGCAATTTCACTTCGTGCACCATTTTTCGTTTACGCTGGCGGTGTAATCGCTGGTGGAATAGTTACCTTGATTTTTTTACATAAAAGTGAATTTGAATCCACACATGGAAGCAGTGCTTCTTTAGAACAAACCACTATCCGTGAAGCAATCCGGATGCACCCATATCAAGTTGCGGTTCTTTGCGCGATCGGAACAGGCTGGGCGGTTTTTGGAATGCGCAACTCCTTAATTCCACTATTCGTTACTGAAGGTTTAGGACGTGGTCCTGCAGCAATTGGTGCCGGTATGGCTGCAGCCACTTTGATGCAAGGATTAATTTTGCTTCCTGCTGGAAGATTTGTAGACAAGCAAGGCAGAAGGAAAGCATTATTGATTGGGATCTCCGTAACAATTCTTGGAGTTTTCGTTTTTGCCTTTTTCGAAAGTTTCCCATTATTTTTAATTGGAATGGGAATATCCGGAATTGGCGGTGCATTCTTGGGAAGTGCTCCGGCTGCACTTGTAGGAGACATCATCCGTGGGCGCGGCGGCAAAGTTGTAGCGCTCTGGCAAATGGGCAGTGATTTCGGAATGATCGTAGGACCAATAACACTAGGTTTTATTGCTGATCACGCATCTTATAAAGCGGCATTCTTAACTGCTGCGCTGATCTTTTTACCTGCACTAATTCGAACCATTAATCTTCCAGAGACTCGCAAATCACATTTACCAGCAGTATACGAGCCTTAGATCAAAATAAAAAAGACCACTATTTCTAGTGGTCTTTTTTATTAAGGTAATTATTAGCCACGGCGCAATATTGAAAGTAATCTTAAAATTTCAAGATAGAGCCAAACTAAAGTAACCATCAAACCGAAACCTGCACGCCAGGATTCCGATTCTGGAACTCCAGCACGGACAGCATTTTCAATTTGATCGAAATCAAGAACTAAGAAAAGACTTGCAATTACTACTCCACCAAGTGCTAGAAGTAAACCGATTCCAGTTCCATAGAAACCGTATCCGCCACCTACTCCAAAGAAGGAGGAAGCAAAACTGACCAAGCCCAAAACAATGTATCCGATTGCTGCGCCCATAAGTACACGAGTGAACTTAGGTGTAGCGCGCAATCTTCCACTGCGGTACATGAATAGCACGCCGGCAAATGCAGCAAGTGTTCCTATTACAGCTTGACTTACGATTCCTGGATAAATGGTTTCGTAAAAGTGGCTCAAAGTACCAAGTGCTAATCCTTCAAATGCGGCGTAAGCCATGATTAGAGCTGGGCGCACCGTTTTTGAAAATATATTTACCATCGCGAGGATAAATGCACCAATAAATCCAACAAGCAGTACACCCATACCCATGTTGAAGTACCAGGCAGTACCGCCAACTGCTACAAGAATTGCAAAGAGAAAGCTGGTGCGCGCGACAACATCTTCGATCGTCATGCGACCTGTTTGAAGTGATGATGCACTTGGTGCGTTGTAAATATTTTCTAACGCATCATCTGTGCGGCGTCCAAAAAGCGGAGGCTGCGCTGCATAGCCTTTCTTGGGAAACGCCCGCCCTAAGACAGGGTTTGAACTTTGCATTGATATTTCTCCTTTTGCCTAAATTACCTACAAGAGATTTCGCCCTCTTAGTTAAATAATAAAGGATGCTGCCGGCCGTTGCATACCCTGGTTGAGCCTGATTTGCTTAGATTATTCTGAGTTTCGCTTAGGGCTTGTATCCAACCGCATTCACGTACTCACTTTCAGGGGCAGTTCCAACAAAATTCCCATTCCAAGACCCGTCCGTTACACACGGCGCACTATCTCTTGCGTCCTTACTGATCATGGTTGTTGCC
>WLKK01000082.1 GCA_009701305.1 Actinomycetota bacterium
CGCTAATTGGGGATTTACCCCTTCACATCAATCAGGTCGGGCGCGCCGCGGAATCATCCAAACCCCGCATGGCCAGATCCAAACTCCGGCCTTTATCCCAGTCGGCACCAAAGCCGCGGTCAAATCCTTGCTTCCCGAAACAGTGGGCCAACTCGGCGCCCAGGCAGTTCTATCTAACGCTTACCACCTCTACTTGCAGCCCGGCTCGGCTTTGATCGACCAAGCCGGCGGTTTAGCTAAATTTATGAATTGGAATAGACCAACTTTTACCGACAGTGGTGGCTTTCAAGTTCTTTCACTTGGTGCTGGATTTAAAAAAACATTAGCGATGGATCCTGGTGAATATGAAGCCGATGAAGTCATTGCTCCAGATAAATTGCGACTGGCTCACGTTGATGATGATGGCGTAACTTTCAAATCACATCTTGATGGAGCGATGCATAGATTTACACCTGAAATTTCAATGCAGGTACAACATCAAATCGGTGCTGACATCATGATGGCATTTGATGAATTAACAACATTGATGAACTCCCGTGCATACCAAGAGATCGCATTAGAGCGTACCCGTAAATGGGCGCAACGTTGCATTATCGAACATGAACGTTTAACAATTGAACGAGTTGGTAAACCGTATCAAGCCTTATTCGGCGTGATTCAAGGTGCGCAATACGAAGATCTACGCCGCAAAGCTTCCAGAGATTTAGCGGCGATGGATTTTGATGGTTTTGGAATTGGTGGCGCGATTGATAAGAGCGCGCTCGGAGAAATTGTTTCGTGGGTAACTGATGAATTACCAGAAGATAAACCGCGTCATTTGCTTGGAATTGGCGAACCTGATGATTTATTTAAAGCGATAGAAGCCGGTGCTGATACTTTTGATTGTGTCGCACCTTCTAGAAATGCCCGTACCAGCGCAGTCTTTGGAGCAAACGGTCGATTTAACCTTTTAGTTAGCGCAAATAAAAGTAATTTCAACCCAATTGATGAAAATTGTGGCTGTTATACCTGCGCTAATTACACTAGAGCTTATTTGAATCATCTGTTTAAAAGCAAAGAAATTGCTGCCGCAACTTTGGCCACAATTCATAACCTGCATTTCACTGTGAATCTAGTGGATCGAATCCGCGAATCCCTTAGTGACGGAACTTATTTGGATTATCGTGATGACTTCTTGGCGCGCTATTACCCAGCTAAATAGGAGTAATTAAACTGATTAATTTGAATAGGTTGGTTCATAACTTTTAACAACTTTAATTACTCGGTAAGTGATTGGCAGTAAAACTATCTCAAGTAAAGTTTTGTAGAGGTATCCAGTTATTACATAATTCCAAAAATCATTACCGGTAATTACTCCGTAAAAGGCCACAGTGCAAAAGACCAAAGTATCTGCCAACTCTCCAACAACGGTAGAGCCAACTAATCGCACCCAGAGCGCTTTTTCTTTAGTACGTTCCTTGATTTTTACCAATACATAAGCGTTTAACAATTGGCCTACCAGAAATCCGCAAATACTGGCCAAAACTATTCTTGGAACAAATCCTAAAATCGCTTCATAAGCTTTTTGATTTCCCCAACCATCAGCAGGCGGTGAAAGTTGAATTATGTAAAAAGTTAACGCCGCCAAAATCGCGAAAGCAAATCCAAGATAGATACATTTACGAGCAGCTTTTAAACCGTAAACCTCACTAAGCACATCTCCAGTTATGTAAACCAGTGGAAAGAGAAATGCACCGCCATCAGTAATAATTGGTCCAAATTCAATGAGTTTTACTGCGCCCACATTGGAAAGAAGCAAGAGGCCACAAAATATCGCCACAATAAATGGGTAAAGGCTGCGGTTTAGTTGCGCAAATTTTGTAACAGCTTGTTCGGACATGTGAGTATTCAACCCTACTGCGCGGTGTTATCTCCCCGGTCTTGACCAGCCCCACCCACCCCTTCTAGGGTAAAGCCGCTGAATCGATTCATCTGGCCAGAGATTCAACTAACTCGTAGGAGAAATTATGACTCTCAATGAGAGCGTTCGCACCACCCCCGCCCCACGTCCGCGTAAATCAATCAAGGTTGGATTGGTCGCTGGAGGACTTGGCACATATTGGCCACAATTTCCGGGGTTACTTCCACAATTACAAGCGTCGGCAAAATTTGTTTCTGAGCGGATCGCAAAATTAGATGTTGAGTTAGTAGATGTCGGTTTTATCTCAGATGCCCAAGAAGGAGCTGCTGCTGCTGAAAAATTGCGCGCAGCCGGATGCGATTTAATCGTAACTTTTTTAACTACTTATATGACCGCCTCAATGATTGTTCCAATTGCTCAAAGATCAAATGCGCCAGTGCTGGTTATTAACATGCAACCAACTGAGCAGATGGATCACGCGAATTTTGATACTGGTGCTTGGCTGGCATATTGCGGAGCATGTCCACTTCCTGAAATGGCAAATGCTTTTGAGCGCGCGGGAGTTCCATTCCGAAGTGTTTCTGGCTACCTACATGAAGAGCGAGCTTGGAAGAAAATTGATAGTTGGATTCAAGCCGCGGGCATCCGGGCAATTTTGCGTAACTCCCGTCATGGAATCATGGGACATCTTTATCCAGGAATGTTAGATGTTTCAACAGATATGACAATGGTCAGCACCCATTTTGGTGGACATATGGAAGTTCTTGAATTTGATGACCTTCGTGTACGCGTGGAAAAAGTCAGTGAGAAAGAAATTGATTCTGTACTTGATGAAGCCAGATCCATTTTCGAAATTGATAAAACAGTTGTCGAAGAAGATTTTAGATGGGCAGGCAAAGTTGCCGTAGGCCTTCGTCAATTAGTGGATGATTTTGATATTAACTCACTTGCTTACTATCACCGCGGCTTAGATGGAGAAATTCACGAGCGTCTTGGTGCTGGAATGATTCTGGGTTGTTCACTACTAACCGGCGCTGGTATTCCAGCAGTTGGAGAATATGAACTTCGCACTTCAATTGGGATGTTAATGCTTGATCGCATGGGTGCAGGTGGCTCATTTACAGAGTTCCAAGCTTTAAATTTCAACGCTGGTGTTGTGGAGATGGGTCATGATGGACCTGCACATCTTTCAATTAGTAATGGGAAACCAATGTTGCGTGGACTTGGTGTTTATCACGGCAAACGTGGCTTTGGAATATCAGTTGAGTTTGATGTTAAACACGGACCAGTGACGGTCTTTGGTGTTACCCAACGCAAAAACGGAACATATCAATTTGTAGCATCAGAAGGAAAAGTTGTTGATGGCCCAAGATTGCGCATCGGTAACACCACATCTCTTGTTGATTTCGGAGTAAATCCTGGCGAATGGTGTGATTCCTGGAGTGCAACCGGAGTACCTCACCACTGGGCACTTGGAACTGGACATCGCGTGAGCGAATTGCGTGCGGTTGCAGAACTACTTGATATTGAGATGGTTGTTATTTAACCCCAGTGTTGGGCAATTTTGCGTTTTAAGAATTCTGCAGATTCGTGCATCTGCTCCATTCCATCAACGCCATCTTCAATACTGATCCATCCATCAAAACCAACGCCTTTTAGGGTGCTGAAAATAGCGTCGTAATCATTTAACCCTTTACCGATTACTCCATGTTTGAAAAATGAAACATAACCAGCAGTTCCACCTTCTTGGCGTCGCAAATCTTCGATGGTTCCATTTGCCAAGTAACGATCGCTGGCATGCATTGTGACTACTCGATGTTTAACAGCTTCAAGCAAATCAAGTGGCTCTTCACCGGCCGCTATGGCATTGCTTGGATCGAAGTTAACTCCAAACCATGGTGAGTCGATCCGCCCAACTAATTCGACAAAAACATCCATCATTTGGGCAAACTCTGGCTCAGTCCAAAAATCATCTTTGTAATGATTTTCAATAATTAAAGTAATTCCAAGTTCTTCGGCAATCGGCAAACATGCTTCAATCGAAGCAACAACGTATCCAAGACCTTCTTCGCGAGTTATCTCTTTGCGTCGCTGGCCTGATAGCACTCGACAATACTTTGCCCCAAGTTCAGCACTCATTCTGATGGAGGCGATCTCTTTTGCTACCTCACGGGCCCGACCTTCTGGATCTGGGATTGTGAAATCAGGAGAAGCACACATCATTGGAATCACCATGCCAGTTGCTTCGACCGCTTTTCGAATCTTTGGCCAATTTGCAGGATCTTTTACATCAGCAAAATCGTTATAAAACTCTAACCCGTCAATTTCAAGTTTGGTTGCTAATTCAATCCACTCATAGATACTCATTTCGCCTGAAACTAATTGCCTAATAAATCCTTTTGGAAATGCGGCTAATTTTGGCATTTATAATTTCTCCGGATTTCTTCCGATAATCGAAAATTGTTCAAGATCTACAACTGATCCTGTAAAGGGTTTTGATTCATCAGAGAGCCAATAAATAGCTGCTTCCCCCATTTGAGCAGAGGTAGTCATTGCACCAGATGGAATTGCCTCGCGCTCTAATCTTTGATGCCAACCAGGTTCCAGCCCTTTTTTAACTTGATCACGGTCTTCGCGCTCTGTTAGTACCCATCCTGGATTAATTTGATTGACTCTAACTCCATTTACGCCTTGAGCATTTGCAAGGTTGCGCGTCATTGTCTGCATCGCACCTTTGCTGATGCTGTATGCCAAGAGTGTTGATTCTCCTGCATAAGCATTAACCGAACCAATGTTTAAAACTGATCCCTTGTTTTTTACTAGCTCTTTATATGCTGCTTGAATTAAGAAAAAAGGTGCTTTTAAATTTACTTGCAAAGTTCTCTCGATACTCTCGGGAGTTTCAGCATCTAATGTAGAACGTTCCACAAGCGCAGCATTGTTAACTAACCCATCTATTTTTCCAAAATGTGAAATTGCACTTTCCACGATTAACTGAGGTGAATTTGCCGCAAATAAATCCGCAATACAAAGTTTGGCGTTATCCCCCAACTTTGCTATTAACTCTTTACCTTCACTTTCGTTAATTCCATGTACGAGAACTTTGGCACCTTCACGGATGCATGCAGTAGCGATTGCGCCGCCGATTCCAGCGGTTGCACCAGTAACAATTATTACCTTATTTTGTAAACGCATTTTTACTCCGGCTTAATAACTGATTTAAGAATTGCACCTGATGACATTTTCTCAAAAGCTTCTTCCCACTCTTTGATTGGCCACACACCACCTAAAACAGGAGCCACATCAAGTTGTCCGGTTCCAAGCATCCGCAGAACGCGCTCCCACATCGGCCAATTGTGGCTAAAACTTCCTTGCAAAGTTACATTTTTCTGCACCAGCGGATCTAATGAAAAATCTAAAGGTTGCGGACCCCAGCCAACCTTGGATATCCATCCATCTGGACGAACTAATCCCATCGCAGCTTTTAATGTTGCCGAAATTCCAGCCGCATCAACAACACCTTCGGCACCTAATCCATCAACATATTGAGCCCACTCTGTTGCATCTCCAATAATTACTTCACAGCCATAACTTTTAGCCGCCGCAAGTCGCACTTTGTCACGCTCTAAACCAACAACAGCGACTTCAGCCCCGGCAAGACGGGCCATTGCTGCACATAAAGTTCCAATAGGCCCAGGTCCTAAAACCACAATTCGATCACCAGGTTTGATATTTCCGGGAGCAATAACCGCGCTAAATGCAACTGCACAAGGTTCAGTTAAAGCCGCGTGCTCAAATGAAACCGTATCTGGAATGCGATGCAAACATCGTGAGGGAACTTTTGCGTAGCGAGTCATGCCACCGTTTACACCGTATCCAAATCCTTTTCTATCTGGATCTAGATTATATTTTCCGATTCTGGACATCGGAGTAGACATATCAACCACAGCAGCTGTTTCACTGACTGCACGATCTCCTATTTTCCAAAATCCTTTTTCAGCAACATTTTTCCCAAGCTCAAC
>WLKK01000083.1 GCA_009701305.1 Actinomycetota bacterium
GCCATTCCGCCGTAAAAAGCTCCAGCTCTTAAATCGTAAAGTCTTTTTTTGCCATTTTCGATACGTGGAGGGAGTTGTACTCCGGTGGTTTTGTTGTGCCAGATTCCAAGCACTTTACCTAATTCGCTTCCAATCTTCGGATCCACAATTCCCTCAAGCATTTGTTGACGCCACTCACTCATATCCTCTGGTGCAAGTTCGAGCATGATTGCTAACTTGTCATCATTTCGTCCTAGTAATTTTGGTACAAACTCAGGTGTGAGTTGGTGATACATATTTATTGCATCGCCTTCAGCAAGAATTCGATCAACATCTGCTTCCCAGGTTCCAGGCACGCGCAATTGGGCAAGTGCCCGCTTAATAACGCCAGAACCGTTGTTCCAATTTACTTTTATGGTGTCACATGAGACTCCACCTGAAAGAGTTACAGCGGTTATCTCTTTTGCATCAGGCACCAGCGATAACAGAGTTTGAGTTGCAAACTCGGCATCTGATGAACTCAATTGACAGCCATTTCGATTAATTGGGCAATGTGTAGCACCCGAGTTTTCACTCGAGAACGGCGTAAAGATGTAGCCAATTGCCGGGTGCAACCTGGGTTTACTGTGATTACATAATCCAAATTCAGATCTTTAATATCTTCGATTTTTTTAGCGATAACTTTGCGACTGTTTTTTCTTTGCAGAAGTGAGTAACTTCCAGCCGCACCGCAACATCCACTGGCATCTGGAATTTCTACATAATCACCTAACGATTTAAGAATTTCGCGCGGTTGCTTAAATATGCCCAAGCCATTGCGCAAATGACATGAATCTTGAAAGCCAATACGAATTTTTTTGCCATTTTTTTCAATCGGTTTTAAGAGTTTTTCTTGCGCAGACCACCATTGGGAAAATTCATTTACGCGTTCATTTCCAATTACTGCGGCTAGATGAGCGGCACATCCTCCGGCGGTTGTAAGAATTGTTCCGGATAATTTTTCACCCAACTCTTTGGCCATCTCTTTGCCGCGTTCCAACTCGCCATTGTGGGCATGTAGCGCTCCACAACATCCTTGATTTTTGGTAATTGAAACTTCAGGGGCAATCCGAGCAACAGTTCTACTAACTTTAGGAAATAAAACTCTTTCAAAGCAGCCCATCATTAAATTTAGATTTGGATCTGCTTTTCGCTCACGTGCTGTTGGTGAGATAACTCCCATGGCTCGGACTCGCCACTTGGATTTCACTGCTTCAAATAATCCGCGCACAATCAGCGGACGATTTTTACCTTGCCAACTTATTTCTCGCCACTCTTCAAGTAGCACTCCGTACTCAACTCCAGCAGGGCAAACTGGTTCGCAGGCTCTACATCCAAGACAGAAGGATGACTCTTCAAGCGCATCGGTGAATGGCATTTTCCCATCTTGGAGTGCCCGCATCAATGTGATGCGACCACGAGGGGATGATTGCTCATCTCCAGTTAATTGGTATGTGGGGCAAGCAGGCAAGCAATAACCGCATGAGATACAGCGATCTAATTTACTTTGGGTAAATTTATCGGTCATGAACCCAGCCTGCCTGGATTCAAAATTCCAGCCGGATCAAAAACCGATTTAATGCCACGTTGTAACTGCATTTGGCCTTCACCTAAGCGTGCTGTTAGGTAAGGCAACTTTGCGCTACCTACGCCATGTTCACCGGTGATCGTTCCACCAAGTGCAAGTGCCATTTCAAATATTTCCTTGAGCGCCTTTTCGGCACCATGAACTGCTCTCTCATCATTTTTATCAACCACAATTGTTGGGTGCAGATTTCCATCACCAGCATGTCCAAATGTTCCAATTAAAACTTGATTCTTTTTTCCAATCTCATTTATTCCTTTAACTGCATCACTCATGATCGGACGAGGTACTGAGATATCTTCTAAAATTGATAATGTTCCAAGTCTGGCAAGTGCCGGAAGTGAACATCTACGTGCATATAAAAGCGCATCAGCAGCAGCAGTATCGGCAGCGAGGGTTACGCCACGCGATCCACTTACTTCAGCTGCAATCTGGGCCATCTTGCCAACAGCTGCATCGATAAAATCAGGTTCACCGTCATCACCAAATAATAAGAGTGCTCCAGCTTGAGTATCCAAGCCAAGATGAGCAAACTCTTCTACAGCCAAGATGCATGGGTTGTCGAGAAACTCCATGGTGGCTGGCAAGATTCCGGCACGTACGACTTGATCAACAGCATTTGATGCGGCAGCTAAATCGGTGAAGTAAGCCACGCCATATTTGGCAGCACGTGGACGTGGATTTAAAATAGTAGTTATCTCGGTAAAAATTCCAAGTGTTCCTTCGCTACCCACAAACAATCTAGTTAAGTCATAGCCGGCAACATCTTTAACCATTCGCGAACCAGTTCGAATAACTTCGCCAGTTCCAGTCACAACTTCTAACCCTAAAATGTAATTCTTAGTTGTTCCATATTTCAATCCGCGTAAACCACCTGCACTTGTTGCAACATTGCCGCCGATTGTTGAAACATTTTTCGAACCTGGATCGGGAACAAACATCAAACCTTCTTTTGCAACAGTTTCATCAAGAGTTTGATTAGTAACTCCGGGCTGCACAACTGCCAACATTTGCGCACGATCTACTTCAAGAATTTTATTCATCTTGTTCATGCTTAAAACAATTCCACCATTTAATGGAACAGTCGCCGCACATAAATTACTTCCGGCTCCTCGAGCAATGATCGGAGTTTTAGTGCTTGCCGCAAATTTTACGATCTCCTCAACTTCTTGGGTAGACCTTGGTGTAACAACAACTTCTGGCAATCCATGAAACAGTGGAGTCGCATCACGACTATAACTCTCTAGAGCAACTGCATCACCATGCACTATCTCAGCGCCAACCAGAGCAGTAAGCCGGTCAACCAATTTTTGGTTGTCGCGGTTTGGGGCTGGTGACATTGAGGCTTGCCCGCCTTTCTGCGGTTATTTGGGGGTACTCAAATGAGGGCTCCTCGCCGTAGAGTACCGCTCAAAGATAACCATAAATGGGGGCAAAATGCAGGCAACTGTCTTTGATCAGCGACGCAATATTCTCGGTGAGGGCCCAACCGCCACCGGCGCCAAAAATCAGCAGATTCAATGGGTCGACATCATGGGCAAGCTGGTGCGCACCCGACATTTAATTACTGGAGAAATTTCCGAATATCAGACAGCGGAGCATGTTGGTTTTGCTATTCCGCGCAAAAATGGCGGAGATGTAATTGGCACGGCAAGTGGCCCACATCTTCGTGATGCCGATGGAACTTTGCATAAATTGCCAACTCGCGTAGATGCTGATGGTTTTAGCGCAACCCAGATAGTTCGTTGGAATGACGGAAAGATCTCTCCTGCTGGAGATTTATTTTTAGGGACTATGGGATATAAATTTGAAAACAATGCTGCCGCTCTTTATCAGATGCGCGCAGATGGAAAACATATGCGCCGACTTTTTGGCGACGTAACAATCAGTAATGGTCTTGATTGGACTCCTGATGGAAAAACTATGTTTTACATAGATACAACTTTGCAGAGAGTTGACAGATTAGATGTAGTGGAAAGAGATGTGATAAACCGTCGTACATTTATAAATTTCCCAGAGAGTATGGGAATGCCAGACGGAATGTCAGTTGATGAAAATGGAAATCTTTGGGTCGCTTTTTGGACTGGCTCGGCAGTACGTTGCTTTGATGGGGAAAACGGCAAGCAACTTGATGAAGTAAGTTGCCCAACCCCAAGAATTACTTCTTGTGTATTTGCTGGTGAAAATTTAGATCAATTAATTATCACTAGCGCTCGCGAAGAAAGTGAAGTAGGCGAACCAAAGGAATCAGGAATGACATTTATCGCAACTCCCGGGGTGCGCGGTCAAAAGACCACCCTCTTTGGAGCGTAATGCCTGATCTATATACCTTCGGGGAAGCAATGGCATTGTTTCTTTCCGAAGATACCGATTCAGTTATTGATGCGAAGTTGTATCGCAGAAGCACTGCAGGCGCCGAAGGTAATGTCGCAGTAGCAGTTTCTAGACTCGGTTTGCACGCACATTTTTATACCCACCTAGGACAAGATGAGTTAGGTACCGCAATCCTTGATGATTTTATCGCTGAAGGCGTAGATGTGTCTGAAGTTAAGCGAGTGCCAGAATTTAGTGGGACCATGATCAGGAATCCTGGAACTACCCGTCCTGTCGAAGCAACATATTTAAGAAAAGGTGCCGCAGCAACAACAATTTCGCCAGCTGATATTAATTTAGGAATGCTGCACTCATCGAAATGGGTTCATACCACGGGAATTACTTGTGCAATATCAACCTCAGCCGCAAGCGCTGTTGAATTTGCATTAACAAAAGCAAGAGAAGCAAAGGCCGCTTGCAGTTTAGATTTAAATATTAGAAGAAAATTGTGGAGCGAAGCTCAAGCAAGAGTAGTTCTTGAACCTTTGGCTCATGATATTGATCTGCTTATTGGCGGAGAAGATGAGTACCTTGCAATCTTTGGTGAAAATGATCCAAAACGTGCCTTGGAATTAGTTGCAGATCGTGGTTGCAAAATTGCGATCATGACAAAAGGTGACCAGAAAATTCGTTACCTTATTGATGGTGAGTTCGGGGAAGTAACGCCACCTAAAGTTAAAGCTGTTGATCCAGTCGGATCAGGGGACGCATTTACAGGTGGGGTAATCGCAGGGTTGCTAAGTGGTTTGAGTGCAATAGATGCGATTAAACAGGGCAGCGTTTCAGGGGCCCGTGTAGCAAGCCAATTTGGTGATTGGGCTGGATTGCCAACTGGGGTTAAAGGTAGAACTGATCCAGCGATAATTGCCCAACTAACCGGAGGAGCCCAATGAGTGTTGTCGATACATTATTGAAAAGTGGTGCAGTTGCGATTGTTCGAACTGCTGATCAAGCAAGTTGTCAGGAAGCCGCCGATGCAATTGTTGGCTCTGGGTTAACTTCAATAGAAATTACCCTCACAACTCCAGGGGCTTTTGATGTAATTGCCTCATTGGCAGCACGTAAGAATGTTTGCGTTGGAGTAGGAACGGTTTTGACAATTGCAGATGTGGCTAATGCAGCAAAAGCCGGTGCAACTTTTGTGGTTTCTCCAAATACAAATCCTGAAGTTATTGCGGCCACTAAAAAGGCTGGTTTGATTTCAATTCCTGGAGTCGCAACTCCAAGTGATGTTGCTACCGCACTTTCCGCAGGTGCTGATGTGTTGAAATTATTTCCAGCATCTTCATACGGGCCGGCTCATCTAAAAGCGTTGCGTGATCCATTTCCAGGAAATCTTTGGTGTCCTACCGGTGGATTAAGTGTGGCCGCGGTCCCAGATTGGTTCGCTGCTGGTGCAAATATGGTTGGCCTTGGCGGCCCCCTTCTAAAAGGTGGCCTGAGTGCTATCCCAGCAAATGTGGCCGCATTCTTGGCTGTTGTTGCGCAAGTAAGAGAGATAAACTCCTGATCATGAAATTACCAAATGACCATATTTTAGTAACTGGCGGAGCAAATGGAATCGGGGCTGCAATTGTGCTCGATGCAGCACAGGCTGGAGCACGTGTCTCCTTTGTAGATATCGATGTTGCCGGTTCTGAAAAATACCTTGGTGAATTAAGAACTGCCGGCCATAAAGTTGAATTTGAACGTGCCGATGTAGGTAACTTTGCTGATGTAGAACAAGCGCTCAAAAAGTTAGTAGCCAAACAAGGTGATTTTACTGGCGTAGTAAATAATGCTGGCGTCGGTTCAAGTGCTGATCCAGTAACGATGACTGATGAAGAGTGGGATGTTTTTTTTGCTATTGATATGAAATCAATTTGGCACACTGCAAAGTTAACTTTGCCGGC
>WLKK01000084.1 GCA_009701305.1 Actinomycetota bacterium
CTTGCTCATGCAAGAAAAGTATTAGACCGAGCAGCGACTTTGCGGAATGAATGGGATAAGAAATTCGATAATTGGCGCAATGAGAATAAGGAAGCCGCCGAATTATCTAATCGATTGGCAAGTAAAGAATTACCAAAGAATTGGCGTACTTCACTGCCTGAATTTTCTAGTGATAAAGAGATCTCAACACGCAAAGCCTCTGGGGATGTAATCCAAAAATTAGCAGCGCTGCTTCCCGAAATGTGGGGAGGTTCAGCTGATTTAGCAGAAAGTAATAACACTACGATCGAAGGAGCAAAATCCTTCCTACCTTCATCTTCATCCTCGTCTTCCGCGGATCCTTATGGTCGAGTTATACATTTTGGAATTCGCGAACATGCAATGGGCGCGATAATGAACGGAATAGCGCTACATGGTGGGACTAAACCTTTTGGTGGAACATTTTTAGTTTTTAGTGATTACATGAGACCTTCAGTTCGCTTGGCTGCTCTTATGAAATTACCGGTTACCTATATTTGGAGCCACGATTCAATTGGGTTAGGAGAGGATGGCCCAACTCATCAACCAGTTGAACATGCCGCAGCCCTTCGGGCCATTCCTGGGCTAGATGTAATTAGACCTGCAGATGCCAATGAAGTTGCCCAATGCTGGGGTCAGATAATAGAAAACGCCAGACCTGCTGGCTTATTACTCTCGAGACAAAATTTGCCAGTATTTGACCGCAGTAAATGCAATTCTGCAGCAGGGGCTACCAAAGGTGCATATATTTTACGAGAGCCAATATCAGGGGAAAAACCTAAAGCAATATTAATTGCAACCGGTTCCGAAGTTGCCTTGGCACTTGATGCTCAACATGCATTAGCAGCAAAACAAATTCCAGTAAGAGTCGTAAGCATGCCTTGCTGGGAATGGTTCCGCAGTCAAAGCTCTGCTTATCAAGAGAGTGTATTGCCGAGAAATATAAGTGCGCGGGTAAGTATTGAAGCTGGCATAGCAATGGGTTGGGCCGAATTTACCGGTAGCTCAGGTAAATCAATTTCACTTGAACACTTTGGGGCATCGGCATCAGCGAAGGAGTTGTTTGCCGCATTTGGATTTACAGTTGAACGAGTAACTGCCGCCGTCGAAGAGATTTTGTAATGACAAACGCGCTACAAAAATTATCCGAACTCGGAACTTCCATTTGGCTAGATGACTTGTCCAGATCACGGCTTACAAACCCTGAAAATGATAGTTCGCTAAAAAACTTAATTGATAATTATTCAGTTGTTGGAGTAACGACAAATCCTTCTATTTTTGATAACGCTTTAAAAGATTCGCAAACTTATGCCGAAACTTTTGCTGCTTTGAAAAAAGAGGGTGCTTCAGTAGATCAGGCTATTAGAAAAGTAACCACAACTGATGTACGCGATGCATGTGATCTGCTCGTTGATACCTTTCATAAAACTAAAGGCGTTGATGGGCGGGTAAGTATTGAAGTCGACCCAAGACTTGCCCACAAAACTCAAGAGACGATCGATCAAGCTCGGGAACTATGGAAAGAAGTGGGACGCGAAAACCTTTTCATTAAAGTGCCGGCCACATTGGCGGGTTTGCCTGCGATAGAACTCTTGATCTCCGAAGGAATTAGCATCAATGTTACTTTGATATTTTCAACGGAAAGATACGAAAAAGTTCTACATGCTTATGCATCTGGAATTGAAAAGCGAGTAGCAAGCGGTGCTGATATTTCACAAATTCAATCTGTCGCATCTTTTTTTGTGAGTCGGGTTGATACCGCAATCGATCCAATTTTAGATCACATGGAATCAGAGGAAAGTGTTAACTTGCGAGGGAAAGCAGCGGTCGCAAATGCTCATTTGGCTTATGAGATCTTCCTAAATTTTTGTCAAAGTAATCGGTGGAAGAATTTAGCAAATTCTGGAGCTTGGCCACAGCGTTTACTCTGGGCCTCTACTGGCGTTAAAGATCCCAAATACCAAAAGGATAAATATGTAACTGAACTGGCTGCTCCATTGACGGTAAATACAATGCCTGAGCAAACTTTGCGAGCAGTCCGTGATCTAGACCCAAAAATTAATGATGCGATTTCAAGCCAAGTATTAAATGCTCATAAAATCTTGAAAGATTTAGCGGCTCTTGGAATTGACTACAATAAAGTTGTTGCAGATCTTGAAGTTGATGGGATCAGAAAGTTTGAAGAGTCTTGGCAGCATCTACTCCAAACAGTTAAGCAAGCTCTCGCGTGATATCTGTATCGGGTTCTCCAATTGATTCGGCAATGAATAGTGGCCTTCTTGAGAAATTAAACTTAGCTAATCAAAGATTACAAAATAGAGATGCGCTGCTTTGGGGCCAAGGAGCTAAAGCAGAAGCACTTAATCGCTTGGGGTGGATTGACTTGCCGACAAAATCCACTCAACTCTTGCCTAAATTTGATGCCATTGCTGCGCTCCGTCGTAAAAACTCGATTAACCGAATAGTTCTGTGCGGTATGGGTGGATCCTCGCTAGCACCTGAAGTTATTGCAGCCTCAAATCTAGAATCAGAACTTCCATTAATTATTATCGACTCAACAGATCCAGCAGATTTGCTCCCAATTCTCAATTCAGATTTAAGCACAACGTTATTTATATTCGCTTCTAAATCTGGAAGTACTATCGAAACCAACTCTCATCGAGCGCTTTTCCATGCTGAGTCGGTGAAACAGGAATTAGAGATTCGTGACCATTTTCTAGTTATCACTGACCCTGACTCTGCTTTGGAGATCTGGGCAAAAGATCACGGCGTGCAAGTTTTAAATGGGTTCGCTGATGTTGGTGGAAGATTTAGCGCCTTATCTGCCTTTGGCTTAGCACCAGCAGCTATTTGCGGAATTGATGTATCAATTTTGCTTGATGAAGCACAGGATATTGCTCTCGAATTGGCTAAACCAAGCAACCCTGCAGTTTTGCTTGCGTTGGCAATCTTTGAAAGCGGTTCCTCGTTTATCTCCTTGCCAGATTCACCATTGAGTCAATGGATTGAACAATTGATAGCGGAGTCAACTGGGAAAGAGGGAAAAGGAGTTTTGCCGGTTGTTGAAAATCGCCAACCTGAAAACTCAAAAATCGTGAGAGTTGTTTTCACTCCACCAACAGATAAAAACCAAAGTACCGATATTCACTTAACTGCCTCTCTTGGCGGTCATTTTGTATTTTGGGAGTGGACCACGGCCCTTCTCTGTCACCTACTTGAAGTTAATCCATTTGATCAACCAAATGTGACTCTTGCTAAAGAGCGGGCGAATTCAGTTTTGGCAGAAAAGGCATCTTTCGCAAAGCCGATTGCAGATAAAGAGATCTCGACTCAATTAAAAGATTTCACTTCAAAAATTAAACCACTGGGTTACGTAGGAATACTTGCTTTCTTGCCTCGAAATTTCGAGCCACAAATTAATGAACTTTCCGCTGAGTTTAAAAGATTAATAAACATCCCAGTAACTCTTGGGTGGGGACCAAGATATCTACATTCGACTGGTCAATTCCATAAAGGTGGAATTCCTACCGGTTCATTTCTAATTCTTACCCATGAAGGTGAGCAGGATTTAGGAATTCCAGGACAGAATTATTCTTTCGCACAATTACAAAAGGCTCAGGCTTTAGGAGATGTTGCTGCGTTAACAGAAAGCAATTTAAATGTATTGCATTTAACTTTGTCGAAGGATTTAACTTTGAATAAAATTAATCAATCTCTCCGCGAAGTCTTTTAAGAGCTTCCTCTAGTAAAGCAGCGCCTTCGGTATCTGTTCTGCGCTCTTTTACATAAGCCAAATGTGTTTTATATGGTTCATTTTTAATTGGCTTTGGCGGAGCACTGCGATCACGACCGGCTGGAAATCCACAACGAGGGCAATCCCACTCATCTGGTGGAGTTACTGAGCCGTCATCAGCAAAAGAGGGCCTGGTTTCGTGGTCATTTGCACACCAATATGAGATGCGAAATCTAGCTATTGCATCGCCACGTTCTGCTTCACCCATTGGGCCTGCTCCGACGCGACTTCCGCGAATTGCGCTTCCACCAGCCATTTACTGCTCCTTTTGATTACTTTAATTAACTTAATTAAAAGTTATTTACTTCTTTAATAACAAACTTAAAGCCACGATAGAAGCAAACCATAAACCACCAGCAACAATTGTGATCCGATCAAGGTTGCGTTCTACTACTGATGATCCACCGTAATTTGAGGAAACTCCCCCACCAAATAGATCAGATAATCCGCTGCCTTTGCCTTTGTGAAGCAATACCAACAAAATCATCAATGCGCTCAAGGCCATCAAAAATATAGATAATCCCAAGACCATTGCAACTCCCTAATTCCTACTCCATTGGCTTTAGACCCTAAGCCAGGTAATGGTAAGAGTCTACCCGGGTCTATCGGTGAAATTTGGCGATCCGGGCAAACTCCTCAGGTTCAAGGCTGGCTCCCCCAACTAATGCGCCATCCACGTCGGCTCCGACCATAATCTCGCGAATAGTTCCAGATTTAACTGATCCCCCGTAGAGAATCCGCATGCTTTCCCCGATTTCAGCTCCGGCTGATTTTGATATTTGAGCCCTGATGGCTTGAGCCATATTTTGCGCATCTTCTGGCGTTGCCACATTTCCGGTCCCTATAGCCCAAATTGGCTCATACGCAATCACAATCTTTTTAACCTGTGCCGGTGTTATCCCACTTAACGCCGCCTTTAATTGTGAAATGACATGTGCAACTTCTCCATTTTCGGCTCTTATCGCAGCGCTTTCCCCCACACACAAAATTGGCGAGATTCCATTTGCTAATGCTGCTTTAACTTTACTGTTGACTATCGAATCATCCTCATTGTGATGCTCACGTCTTTCGCTGTGTCCAACAATTACAAAGGTACAGCCAAGTTTTGCCAACATCACTCCAGAAATATCACCGGTAAATGCACCAGAATTTTTTGGAGATAAGTCCTGTGCCCCAAAGAGTAGACGTAAACGGTCTCCATCAATCAAAGTCTGTACTGAGCGGATATCAGTAAATGGTGGAATTACAGCGACATCAACAGCTTCAAAATCTTTGTCGTCAATCATGAATGCTAGTTTTTGTACAACGGCGATCGCTTCAAGATGATTTAGATTCATCTTCCAGTTACCAGCTATTAACGGCTTACGTGACATCAAGACTCCAGTGCAACTAATCCAGGAAGGAGTTTTCCTTCAAGGTATTCCAGTGACGCTCCGCCTCCGGTTGATATGTAACCAAATTGCGCATCATCAAAGCCCATCGTACGGATAGCTGCTGCTGAATCTCCGCCACCCACGACACAAAACCCAGATATTTCACTAAGTGCCTGTGCAACCACTTTTGTGCCATTGGCAAATGCTGGGAATTCAAAAACGCCCATAGGGCCATTCCAAAAAACAGTTTCACAACCTTGCAAGTCTAAAGCATAAGCTTTTGCCGAATCTGGCCCAATATCAAGCCCGATCTGATCTGCCGGAATATTGCTAATGGAAACAATTGATGCCGGAGAATCTTTTGAAAAAGCTGGCGCCACAACTACATCTGTTGGAAGTAATAATTTAACATTGAGTTCATCAGCACGTTTGATAATCGCCTTTACATCATCAATTAAATCTAAATCCACCATACTTTTGCCGATCTCATGACCAAGTGCGCGGATAAATGTGAAAACCATGCCTCCACCGATCGCCAGCAAATCTACTTTTTCGAGTAAATTTGAAATGACACCGATCTTGTCTGCGACTTTGGCTCCGCCCAGCACAACTGCATAAGGTCTTACTGGATCTACCGTTAATTTTTTTAGCACCGCAACTTCTGC
>WLKK01000085.1 GCA_009701305.1 Actinomycetota bacterium
CAAGATTCAAATTCAATTCCTTTAATTTTGCAAAGTGCCATTTCGCCCATGATTTTGATTGCCAGAATTGGATTAGCCCACTCTGATGAGCGGCGCCGCGAAATATTAAATCCAGAAAATATTGAAGCACTCTTACTATCACCATTTGCCGGAGGTGACCCACTTACTTTACGAAGAATGCGCTACACCTTGTTAAAGATGCGAGATGTTGACAGCAGCGAAGTTGGTGAGACCCAACAAAATACTCATGAGATATTGCGCGACTTATTACTAACTCCGATGGCAGATTTTGATTGGAATGAGTTTGCCGCGGCTAAAAGAATTTCAGATTTGATTGCTGTTGCTGTAAAAGCTGCAAATCGAAAAGCAGCACAAAGTGAAAATGTTTTGTGGGAGATATGGGATAACGCTCTTTCTGACGACGGAAGAAAAATTTCGCAACTTTGGCAAAGTGCAGCTATTGAAGGAGACAGCAGTGCAGACAGTAATTTAGATGCGGTGCTCTCACTATTTGAAGCAGCAGCCAGACATGCAGACCGGTATCCAGGAGCCAGCGCTAGTGCTTTTATTAAGCAGATCGAGAGTGAAGTTATTGAGGCGGACACAATCGCGACTAGAGCCGCACGGAACGGAGTAGTTGAGATCCTCACGGCACATTCGGCAAAAGGTCGTGAATGGGATGTGGTTGCAGTAGCCGGAGTTGAGGAAGGCAGATGGCCAAATCTCAAAGCGCGCGGATCTTTACTAGGAAGTGAACGACTTGCTGAAATTGCCAGACGCGAAGTTGCTGCGGCGAGAAGTGAAAGCGAGCATTTGTTAGGCGCTGCATCTGCTTTATTGGATGATGAGCGCCGCTTATTTTATAACGCACTTACCCGAGCCCGTAGATACTTATTATTAACTTCTACAACAGGAGGCGATGAACAACCTTCACAATTTTTTGCTGAAGTCGAAGATTATCTCTACCCAACAGGTGCGCCTGAGTTAAAACTTCCAACATATTTGCCACCTGCATTACTTGTGGCGAAATTACGAAAAATTGCCGAAGATTCCACTACCAATCCAGAAGATTTTGCAGCCGCGGTAACTTTGCTCAAAACTTTGGATAAAGCCGGAATTTCAGCGGCTAATCCACAGCGATGGTACGGCGCACTTCCACTTTCGACAGATGCTCCTTTGGTCGCTGATGGTGAACCATTAAAAATTTCACCGAGTTCTCTTGAAACGCTACGAAAATGTTCTTTGAAATGGGTTTTAGAGAGCCACGGCGGTCGAGATGGTGATTCAAATGCGCAACTATTGGGAAGTGCATTCCATGAATTAGCTGCACGAGTAATTAATGGTGCAAATGTTACTGAACTAACTAGTGAGTTGAAAATTTTATGGAGCAAATTAGAGCTAGGCGAAGGTTGGAGTGAAAGTAAGGAACGAGATCGCGCCGTAGAGATGTTAGTAAAGTTCACAAATTGGCATCAGCAAAGGCTAACCCAATTATTAGCAGTCGAGGAAAGTTTCTCATTTACATTAGGTCGGGCGTTAATAAAAGGAAGTGTAGATCGGCTTGAATTAGCAGTTGATGGTTCGCTAATTATTGTAGATTTGAAAACTGCAAAAAGTGTACTTTCCATTGCGGATGGTAAAGAGCACGCCCAATTAGCTGCATATCAACTAGCGGTAGCAGAGGGTGGTTTCAAAAACTTTCCAGATTATAAAACGCCGGGTGGAGCGTTGCTGTACTACGTAGCAGATGGCAAAAAAGGTGCCGATCGAAAACAGGCTCCGATTAATGTCGAAAATGTACGTGGTGAAATATTGCGTGATAGTGAGTTAATGGCTGCCGCAAAATTTATTGCAACTGAAAATTCTCTGTGTCGCACTTGTGGCGTAATTGCATCATGCCCAATCAAGAATGAGGGGAGGTCCCTATTCTCATGAGCGAAATTATCATGAATCAAATTCCCATGAACAAAAATCCAAAATTTTCACCCGAAGATATAGCAGCGATACTTGGGCAATATCCTCCCACCCCTGAACAAGCAAAAATCATTGCCTCTCCTCATGATCGGCCAGCTGTTGTAATAGCAGGGGCTGGATCCGGAAAAACAGAAACCATGAGTACGCGCGTTATATATTTGATCGCTAACGGATTAGTTGAGCCAGATAAAATTTTAGGATTAACATTTACCCGTAAATCTGCAAATGATTTAGCAGTGAAGGTACGTAATAGTTTGCGGGTATTAGAGCGCTCTGCAGAGTATCGTGCAAAATTAGGAGTTAATGACAAGGTCAGAATCTTTAGCGGTGAACCAAGTATTTCGACTTATCACTCTTATGCAAACAAAATTGCAGCCTCACATTCCTTGCGATTAGGTATCGAACCGCCAGAATCAATGTTGGGTGAAGCTGCGGCATGGCAACAAGTAGAAAAGATTGTTCGTAATTATGACGGAGATATGTCAGATGTAGAAAGTTTGCTGAGCA
Organism: Actinomycetota bacterium; assembly: GCA_009701305.1. GTDB lineage: Bacteria > Actinomycetota > Actinomycetes > Nanopelagicales > Nanopelagicaceae > UBA3012. Next base: position 2,482 of record WLKK01000085.1, read on the forward strand.
CAGTGATAAAAGATGTTTTAAAATTAGTTTCGCAGATCAAAGAGCATGAAGTTGAGATTTTAAGAATTACGGAGTTCACCGAACAATTCCTGTCTGAGGTATTAAATGTTGAACCAGTAGCTAGAAATAAATTTGCACCATATTATGCAGATGTTTTGCCAATAATTACTGCTCAAAAAGCTCGGTTGCAATTACTTCCGATCGTTGAGAGAGTGATAAACGAGCGAGCCCGAAAATCTGAACTGACCTTTGATGATCAAATGAGTTTGGCTGCAGATATCGCTGGCAAATTTCCAGATGTCGGAGCAATTGAGCGGGAAAAATATCAAGTCGTACTCCTTGATGAGTATCAAGATACATCAGCCTCACAGTTGCGATTAATGCAAGCACTCTTTGGTGGCGGGCACCCGATTACGGCCGTCGGTGATCCTTGTCAAGCAATTTATGCCTGGCGCGGTGCAAGCAGTGACACCATGGCTGCATTCCCTACGGATTTTCGAAGCAGGGATGGAAAATTAGCCGAAAGTTATACCTTGTTAATTAGTTGGCGAAATGATCATGGGATTTTAGATCTTGCTAATACGGTTTCAGAATCTTTGCGAAATCCAATTAATTCCACCGGCAACTCAAATTCTAAGATTTCTAAACTTGGTCCAAAACCAACAGCAGCACCAGCCGAATTAAGTTGTGGGATTTACGCAACAGTCGAACTTGAAGCAGAGGCGATAGCCGATCATCTTGTGAGTTTTTGGAGTAAAGAAGTTCGGGAGAAACTTCCAGAGTTAATAGAAAAAAAGAAAAAAGATCCAACTTTTCGCTTCGTGGAATCAACCGCAATTTTAGTTCGTAATCGTTCGCAGATTTCTGAAATTGAAAGCGCACTACGAGCGCTCGAAATTCCAGTTGAAGTTGTTGGCATTGATGGATTAATTCATATTCCCGAAGTCGCCGAGATTCATGCCATGTTGCGAGTTATTGCATTGCCCGATGCCGGAACCGCTTTGATGCGTTTATTGAACAATGGATTTTGGCGAATTGGCCCAGCGGATATTGCTGCCCTTGGAAAGTTCGCGCGTAGTAGAGCGAGTGAGCGTGAACCCGGCCGCAATCTCGTCGAGCGCGTACTCAATGGTTCAGATGTCGAAAGTGATGAGTTGGCCCGCTCATCAATCGTAGAAGCGCTAGATGAACTAGCTGAGTTAGCTGAGCTATCTAAAGTAGTGCAACGAGGAAGTAGTAAATCTAATGTTCGTGACAGTTTTTCTGAAGTCGGCTTCACGCGTTTGGTAGCACTGGCAAAACAGATTCAGAGATTACGTAAGAAAGTGCATCTACCAATCCCAGATTTGATTGTCGCAATTGAACGCGAATTATATTTAGCAGTGGATGTAGCACTTACAGAACATAATCGACGTTACCTAGATCGATTTATTGATGAAGCTAATAATTTTTATAGCCAGGGTGGATCGCTGAGTTCATTTTTAACTTGGATAGATGTGGCAGATCGCGAAGAAGGTGGTCTACGCGCCGGTGGAGTAGAAGTTAGAAAAGATGTTGTGCAGATTCTTACAGTCCATGGCGCAAAAGGTGGCGAATGGGATTTAGTAGTTTTGCCAGGATTAGCAGAAGGTGTTTTCCCATCAGATAAATCAGGTGAGAATTGGCTTAAAGATGAAGGAACAGTTCCATTCCCACTCCGTTTAGATCGGGATCGTTTCAAACCCCTTGAATTACAAAGATGTATAACGACAACAGATGTCCGTGATGAAATCGGGAACTATCACTTATATTGCAATGATCGAAAAGGTGATGAAGAACAAAGGTTGGCTTACGTTGCGGTAACAAGAGCGCGCAGCCATCTCTTTTGTACTACTTCGTGGTGGCGAAACGGAAAAAATTTCGTACCCCCGAGTTCGTTATATAAAGATGTATTTAATCAAGTCGTGAAAGTTGGTGGCGAAGTTGCCGGCGAGATTGATGTACCACCAACTGATCCAGAAAATCCTGGTTTAGTTAATCCAAAGAGTGCGCCATGGCCAGTTGATCCACTTGGTAAACGTAGACCTAACTTTGAAACACTATTAAAAGCATTACAAAATAATAATTCCGACTTTTCAATAATTTCAGAAAACATTCAATTAGATCAAAAGATTTTAGAACTTAAGAGTGGAGTGGAGTTAGCACTTCAAGAGCAGCAACGAGATAAAAGTGAAATCATCGTCAAACTTCCACCACGGTTATCAGTTTCAGCCTTACTTGCTCTCGCGACGGATCAAAAGGAGTTTGCGGCTCGAATTAGAAGACCACTTCCATTTAAGCCAGACCCAATCGCCCGCCGCGGAACTGCTTTCCATAGTTGGCTAGAAGAAAGATTCGGAGATGTTGCACTTTTGGATGAAGATGAGTTGCCGGGAAGTGCTGATGAAGGTGCCTTTGATGAGAGCGTGCTCTCCTCATTAAAAGAAAAATGGCTAGCCAGCGAGTGGGGAAATCGTTCGCCAATTGCTGTCGAAGTTCCTTTTGAGCGAACCATCGCTGGTGTTTTACTACGGGGCAGAATGGATGCAGTCTATTCAACTCCTACCGGTGGATTTGAAGTTGTTGATTGGAAAACTGGATCAGCAAAAAGCGGACGGGAACTCGAATTGGCGGCAATTCAATTGGCCATGTATCGACTCGCTTACGCAGAAATTGCAAATTGCAATCTATCTGATGTGGGCGCTGCATTTCACTATGTCTCATCACAAGAAACAATTAGGCCAGCAGATTTACTAGATCGAAACGGTTTAATAGATTTAATTGATCAAGTTCCAACTTCTTAATTTTTTAACATTTATTCCAGGAGATTTCAAAAACCATGAATTATCTCAAAAGCAATCAGGACATGATCACTTGACCGAAGAGACGATTTCAAAAGCGATTGGCAAATGATCGCTGACTCCAAGATTAGGGATTTCTAATCTCTTAATTTCAGAAGTTTTAAAATCAGCTGAGAGTGCATGATCAAATTGAATCCGTGGCTTCCATGAGGGGTAAGTTTTTTCGTCTATCAATTGGTTCCACCCCAGAACTTTTGCTGGAATTCTTCCTATTAAG
>WLKK01000086.1 GCA_009701305.1 Actinomycetota bacterium
ACTCCAACGGGAAGCAGAATGAATCCAATAACTAGATTTCTCGACACGACTAGCCTCACTTTCATGATGTTGCATTAATGCTACATAGCATATATGCTGCTTGCCATGAGTCGCAATCCAGAAGAACCGGTTTATAACCGCATCGAAGAAGCACGTGTTGCCCTAGGGCTGTCTAGGCAGGATCTTGCCGATAAGGCTGGTGTGCATTACCAAACAATTGGGTACTTAGAGCGCGAGGAGTACAGCCCATCTTTAGTGCTGGCTTTACGCATTGCTAAGGCGCTTAATCAAGAGGTATCAGAGCTGTTTTCACAAACCCCATTCAAGAAAGGAAAGTAAGGATGTCGAAGAAGAACAAGATTTATTGGTTTGAGGGAGTGACTGAAAAGGGAGTTAAATCCTTACTTACCGACGAAAACTCAAAGTACAGATGGCTCAGGCCGCAGCGAAATCGAAGAATTCTTGTATTTGTTATGTCTCTAGGGTTTGTATTAGTGGCAATGGGAAGTTACTGGCCAACTTTAAAAACCAATATGAATCTTTCTGATGGAACCGCAGTCGTGATCTATAGCGTCTCAGCCATATTTGTTATCTTCGCCGTACTTCTGGGTTATCTACTTCTACGTATAAGTGTCCGGGGAATAGCCGATGCACCTAATGAACTTTTAGATGAACGTCAGATCAAAATTCGTGACACGTCATTTAGATATGCGTATTACGCGCTGGGGTATTTAATCGTGGCACTCTTGATTCTGATGATTTATGCCCCAGATTTGAAATTGTTCGAGCCTGAGGGCAATGATGGAAGTTACCTGATCATTTCCATGCTTTTCGCTTGTTCCTCATTACCTTCGATGGTCTTGGCCTGGCGCGAGCGGGATATATAGCAAGATGCAAAGAGATATAGCACCTGATGTACTGAGAGGTTTTGCTCTACTTGGAATCTTGGTCGTAAACATTCAATTCATGGGGTTGAACAGCGACCAAGGGGCTCGCGGAGAGTGGACTCAAGGATTTGCCAATGGTTCAGCAACCTTCCTTATCGCAGCTTTATTTGCAGGAAAGTTTTACTTACTGTTTTCTTTTCTCTTCGGCTACAGCTCAAACTACGTAATTAGAAACGACAGATCTAACAGAGCTCGATGGATTAAGCGTTGCTTAGTACTTATAGCTTTTGGAGCAATTCACTTTACCTTTCTATGGCACGGAGACATCATCTTTGTGTATGGATTATTTGGATTACTGCTCACCGCATTCTTTTTCCGGACAGATCGAACTCTAAAAATTTGGTTTCGAATAGTATTTTCCATTTCAACATTATTTATCGTGTTAATTAGCGCATTGGCATTTGTTGCTGAGTATTTATTAGAGGAAGATCTCGGATTAAGTGCAGAGTCGAGCCTTGATGAGATTCTTCGGAATGGAACTTTCCTGGAGTCAATACCTGCACGATTGGAAGTCTGGTTACTCGGCATCTCAACCGGGATATTCCTTCAAGGAGGAATGGCATTTGCTGCCTTCTTGCTTGGTGTGCGATTAGCACGCTCGAATTTCCTATCGTCGCCTATAGATGAAGCTGCGAATGCGAGATTGATGAAAAAAGGTCTTATTTTCGGATTACCGATTCAAATTATTGCAGCAGCAATTCTTCTACGAAATGAGCAGGGGGCTGAGCCATCCGAAAGTATCTACCTCATCTCACTTGTTGCTTCATTCGTGGCGGCCCCACTGCTATCAATGTTCTATGTAGGAGTGATTCGCAAGCTTGTTGAGGAGCGGCCATATCTAGTTTTGTGGATGAAACCAGCGGGAAAGATGTCATTGACTATCTATATTTCACAATCGGTTGTCACTTCTCTGATTTTTGGCCCTTGGGGTTTGGATTTATTCCAAGATTTGCAAACCTGGCAGGTATTTCTGCTTGCATTTGGAATTTGGCTACTTCTTTCCTATTTCGCAGCACAATGGCTGAAGAGGTTCGACCGAGGACCTCTCGAAAAATTAGTCAGCTCACTCACTAGAAATCGAAAAGAGAATCAATAAATGGCATGGATAGCCGTGATTACAGCAGGATTACTTGAAGTTGGTTTTGCAACAATGCTCAAACTTTCAAATAATTTCACTAAAATTTGGCCAAGTATTGGGTTCTTAGTTTTTGCAGCGGGGAGTTTTTCCCTTTTAGCTTGGTCACTAAAAGTGTTGCCAGTGGGTACTGCATATGCGGTTTGGACCGGCATCGGAGCTGCAGGAACCGCCATTTTAGGAATGATCATCTTCAAAGATCCTGTTTCTTTTTCCCGAATTACAGCGATCGCCTTCATAATCGCTGGGGTTATTTTGTTGAATTTCTCAAGTTCGAACCATTAAAACTCAGCACCGCTTTTTCTAATATATATGGAACAATTTCGTCATGACAAAAGTCCTCATAACTGGCGCCAGCGGCTACATCGGTAAACATGTAACTCTTCAACTATTGAATCAGGGTTACGAGGTCAGAGCCTCAGTTCGTAAGCTTTCAAAGTCTGCCGAAGTGCGCGATGCGGTCACACCTCATTTGATTGATTCCAATGATTTGAATTCCCGACTTACCTTTGTGGAACTAGATCTAGAAAAAGATTCTGGTTGGAGTGAAGCATTAAGTGGTGTTGATGTTCTATTACACACAGCATCTCCATTCCCATTAGTTTCACCTAAAGACGAGAATGACTTAATTCGCCCAGCAGTAGATGGAACATTGCGTGCACTTAAAGCCGCGAAGACTGCTGGAGTAAAGCGCGTAGTTTTGACTTCATCGGTGGCAGCTATTTACGGATGTGAATTACCTGCGGGAGTTAGTGCATATGACGAAACTTTTTGGTCAGATATTAATCATCCGGTCGGTCGCGTGGCATATACAAAATCAAAGACTCTCGCCGAGAAAGTTGCATGGGATTTCGTAAAGAATGAAGCTCCAGAGATCGCTTTAACAACAATCAATCCGGTATTGGTCCTTGGGGCACCACTCGATAAGAATTTTGGTTCATCAATTTCACTTGTTGAGCGGATTCTTAATGGAAAAGATCCAATGTTGCCTGACCTAAAATTTGCCATCGTTGATGTACGCGATGTTGCAGCCATGCATGTTGATGCAATCAAGAATGATTCATCAAAAGGTGAAAGAATTATCGCCTCATCTGGAACTAAGTCATTTATTGATATTGCAAAATTGCTCAAATCGACGTACCCAAAGAGCAAAGTAAAGTCTGCAAAGGCCCCTACGTTCCTTATTCACTTCCTGTCACTCTTCGATGGCTCAATTAAGGCGATTTTGCCTCAACTTGGTAAGCCAATGAACGTCAGCGGAGCCAAAGCCACTCGTCTGCTTGGTATTAGTTTTATTCCAGTAGATGTAGCCATAAAGGAATCTGCAACGTATCTAATCAAGAACGGATTTATCAAGAGTTAAAAAGTTAATTGTGTAGTTGCGTCTCAGGTAATCACATCAATAAACCAACTCTTCTTGCCTTCAGCTTCGATTAAACGGCAATTGAATTCTTTGCTAAGTAATTTATGAAGCTCTTGTGGAGTTCGTGGATTCCTAGCTTGAGAAACTAAGTATCGAGTTACCTCACCTCGAGTTAGTTTTGACATATGTGTGATCACTTTCAATTGCCCGGCAACTTTTTTGAAAACACGTATGCCAACAGTATTAAGCGGATTAGGCGTCCAGACAGTTGAGTAGGTAGATGATCTGCAATCAATAACTAGTTCATTATCTAATCCAGATAGAGCGAGTGAAAGTGGTTTCTTCCAAGTTGCAGGGTCAATTTTAAATTTGTAATAAGGAATTACATCAGTTAAACGAAGCGCACCAAAAGCTGCAGAAATGATAATAATTGAATTGTTCGCCCGTGTTTGAGCAGCGGCTGATAGAGATGTGTAATCAAGTGCTTGATACAAAACCCCTTCGTAAACATTCGAAGCAAAATCGCAATGCGATAGATCTATCTCTTTGTGCTTTTTTAACACAGCAGTTCGAGTTGCAGTGAGGTCTGCATTAAATGAAAGTGCATTCAATTTAAAGGCAGTTTTCTGCTTAGGCTCGTTCTTTTTCTCACTTGGTGGAAGAAAAATCTTCATTACAAATTACTCACAGGCATTCGGCAAGGGTACTGGAGCAAGAAGGTGGGAGCCTGGATTACATTTGATACAAGGGACAAGGGACTCAGGAAAAGCTATTTTTCGGCTTCTAGAACCGCTTCGCCTATGGATGGCGGCTATTATTCAAAATGGATAATTTATGCTTTACAACTAGAATGACTCTATAGCGATCGCCTAAAAGAGGGAATAAAAATGTCAGATTCTGCAAAGTGCCCAATCGTCCATGGTGCAATTACTACTGTAGAAAATTCCAATATGGATTGGTGGCCTAAGGCCCTAAATTTCGATATTTTGCATCAGCATGATTCCAAAACAAATCCACTAGGTAAAGATTTTAATTATCATCAAGAACTCAAGAAGCTCGATATTCCAGCACTGAAAAAAGATTTACATGCTTTGATGACAGATACTCAAAGTTGGTGGCCTGCTGATTGGGGTCATTACGGCGGGTTGATGATTCGTATGTCATGGCATGCAGCAGGCTCATACCGCGTAGCTGATGGCCGTGGTGGTGGAGGAACAGGAAATCAAAGATTTGCACCACTTAATTCATGGCCTGACAATGTAAACCTTGATAAAGCCCGCCGCCTTTTATGGCCAATCAAAAAGAAGTACGGAAACAAAGTTAGTTGGGCAGACCTATTAGTACTTGCCGGAACCATTGCTTACGAATCAATGGGATTGAAGACATTTGGATTTGGTTTTGGCCGTGCAGATATTTGGCACCCAGAGCTTGATATTTACTGGGGATCTGAAAAAGAGTTCCTTGCCCCAAGTGAATTGAGATATGAGAATTTAGACGATCCGTCAACATTAGAAAATCCACTTGCTGCAACTCACATGGGTTTAATTTACGTAAACCCTGAAGGCGTGAACGGTGTTTCTGATCCACTTAAGACCGCAGGTCAAGTTCGGGAAACATTTGCGCGTATGGCGATGAATGACGAAGAAACAGTTGCACTTACCGCTGGCGGTCATACTGTTGGTAAGGCACATGGAAATGGAAACGCATCTCGACTTGGACCAGCTCCAGAAGGTGCGGACATTTCAGAGCAAGGTTTTGGTTGGATGAATCACGAAACTCGAAGCATCGGTCGCGATACCGTTTCAAGCGGAATTGAAGGCGCATGGACCACAAATCCAACAAAGTGGGATAACGGATACTTTTATTTGCTTTTCACATACGACTGGGAATTAAAGAAGTCTCCTGCAGGTGCGCAGCAATGGGAGCCAATTAATATTAAAGAAGAAGATAAGCCGGTAGATGTAGAAGATTCCTCAATCAGATACAACCCAATCATGACTGATGCCGATATGGCGATGATTAAGGATCCAATTTATCGCGAGATTTCTGAGAAGTTCTACAA
>WLKK01000087.1 GCA_009701305.1 Actinomycetota bacterium
ATCTTTAGCTAACTCTTTTAATGCTTGGGAAACTTCAACAACAGCCTGACTTCCTTGGACCGCAACTTCTCTAATTTCAAAGGACATACCTGGCCATCTGCGCAATACATTTTCAACAACATCTTTTTCAGCGGCGCTTGCTCGCCCACAGATTAACCCGATCTTTCGCGGTAGAAACGGCAACTCTTTTTTTCGGTCTAATGCAAACAAACCTTCACTTGCTAATAACGTTTTGAGTGCTTCTAAGCGGGCAAGTAATTCACCAATTCCAACCTGGCGGATTTCACGGGCCATAAGTGAAAGAGTTCCGCGCACCGCATACCAATTAACTTTTGCGTAAGCGACAATCCTTGCGTTTGGAGGGAGTGGTTCACCATTTTCAAGGAGAGATCTGTGGCAAGTAACTTGCAAGGAAATATCAGCGCTCGTATCTTTTAATCTAATAAATGCCATCGCCGAACCCGGGCGCAAAGTTACTTCTGCCACTTCACCTTCGACCCAGACAGCGCCAAGGCGACCTAAGTAATCGCCAATTTGTTGAGAAACCACACGAACAGATAAGGGGGCAAGGTCATCACCTGGGTCGAGCTGCTCATCACTCATTTGATAAGGGTATCTGGGCGCACTCACAATATGATTGGAAGATGAGTCCGGTGGTCGAAACAGTCGCGAGCAAAAAGGTACTGCTTGCTGCTCCACGCGGATATTGCGCTGGCGTCGATCGAGCAGTTGTCACAGTTACCAAAGCGCTCGATCTATATGGCGCACCTGTGTATGTGCGAAAGCAGATCGTCCATAACATCCATGTAGTTCAAACCCTTGAAGCACGAGGTGCGATCTTTGTTGATGAAACTGATGAAGTTCCTGAAGGTCAGACCGTAATTTTTTCAGCTCATGGTGTTTCACCTGCTGTGCACGAACAAGCGGCAGCTAGATCACTCAAAACTATTGACGCGACCTGTCCGCTAGTTACCAAGGTTCATCATGAAGTACGCCGATTTGCATCTGAGGATTATCAAATTCTCTTAATCGGACATGAAGGCCACGAAGAAGTTGAGGGAACTGCCGGTGAAGCGCCGGACAATGTGATCTTGATTGATGGTTTAGCCGCTGTTGAAAAAGTTGTAGTAAAAGATGAAAGTAAGTTGATTTGGCTTTCGCAAACCACATTAAGCGTTGACGAAACCATGATAACTGTAGAAGCACTTAAAAAACGTTTTCCATTACTGCAGGCACCGCCAAGTGATGACATCTGTTATGCAACTCAAAATAGGCAGTTAGCGGTAAAAGAGATAGCTGCGAATTGCGATTTATTGTTGGTTGTAGGTTCGACAAACTCTTCAAACTCAGTTCGCTTGGTAGAGGTTGCTCTAGAGTCGGGCACAAAGGCTTCATATTTAATTGATTACGCCTCGCAGGTTAAAGATGAATGGTTTGTTGGCGTAAATACTGTTGGTGTCACAAGTGGTGCATCAGTCCCTGAGATTTTGGTAGAAGATTTGCTAGTAGAGTTGAAAAAACGCGGGTTTGGCGATGTCGAAGTTGTTACCAAGATGGAGGAGCATCTGCTCTTTTCTTTGCCGGTAGAACTTAGGAAAGATCTGCGCGCTGCCCAGGCTTAACTTCTTTGAAATAGTAAATCGCCCAGCCAATAATTGTTACTAATAATAAATATGGCGCTAACCGGGCCAGGGAAGTAAGTAAGGCAATTCCTAATTTAGTAGGTGCAACTCCTTTTCCACCTACTGTTGCCAATGTGAAGAGTAACGTCGAGGTTAGAGTGATTGGCAACCAAACTACTGCGGTAAATAGCGTCCCTTTCCGACCAATATTGATTGCAGCGTAAAGCAGAAACCAAAGGGTTAATCCAGTAAAAATCGCAGGCTCATCACCAAAGAAAATTTCAATTGTAGAAACAAAAAAGATAAATAAAATCTGCATTGCAATTATTCCAGGTGACGTTAATCCACGGCCCTGTACTTTTGGTAAATTCTCTAGCCCTGAAACTTTAGGTAAATTTAAATTTTTAGGAAGGTTAATTTTCATTCTGCATCACTACTTTCGCTCTCAAAATCTAACTCATTCATAACTGAACTCTCCAGCGCAGCACTACCTTTGATTTGCCGAACTTCGCTATCAATTTCAACGATCTCACCAATAGATCTTGTGGAAGGTGCGCCTAATTTCATCATCTTTCGCGCCGGAACCATCAAATGATTTTCAGAGGTCGCAACTAAATCATTAAATGCTCGCTCACTTGATTTGATTCGCTCGCCAAGCACCTCTATTTTTTCATGGACTTTACCAATGCGTTTTAATAATTTTCCAGCTAATTCGCGGATCTCTTCAGCATTTTGGGCAAGATCTTGGCGATCGTATCCGTATCGAATCGTACGAAGTAGAGCCAGCATTGTTGTTGGAGTAGCAATTACCACATTTTTCGCAAATGCTTTTTGCAACAACAACTCATCTGCTTGCAATGCTTCTGAAAGGATTGATTCAAAAGGAACAAAGAGAACCACAAAATTCGGGGAACTCTCACCTTCTTGATACTCCCGTTTTGCAAGTGCATTTACATGGCCAACTAGATCTTCAGTATGTGCTTTCATTAAGCGGGCGCGCTCAACCAGATCTTCAGTTATAGAACCTTCATAAAATCTTTCAAATGGAAATTTTGAATCAACAAATATTTCAGTTCCACCCGGCATCAAGATTTTTACATCAGGTCGAGTAATTTCACCACCGGAATTTTTATAAGATTGCCGTTCGAAGTGAATGCCTTCCTTTAAATCAGCACCTTCTAATAACATTTCAAGTTGGGCTTCGCCATATTGGCCGCGGGTTTGGGATTTACTTAGCGCCCCAGCCAATTTTGCAGTTTCGCGTACCAGTGAATCATTTTGTTTTCCCATATTTTCAATCTGTTCAAACATCGCACTATTTGATTTAGTGACATTTAATTGCAGATCTTGCGCTTGGGTCGAGAGCACTTGCATCTGCGCAGTCACTGCTTTTAAGGATTCATCTAAACGGATTGCCCGCTCGCCCTCGCCTTGCAACTGTTTATTTTGGGATTGTAAAAGTGCAAGCTGACCATTTAATGCGCTGGCTTCAGATGAGGTTAAACCACCATCTGTACTGGCTGTACTGGATCTTTGCCGACGCTGGGCCAGCAAAAACCCGAGCGCAATCCCCAGAGTTAGCCCAATGAGAAGGGCGATCAGTGATATCCAAAGCTCCATGAGCACATCGTGGCAGGAAGGGGTGACAAAGCCCCGTAGGCTCTACTCCTCGTGAGCCTATCCATTGCAATCGTCGGTCTGCCAAATGTGGGTAAGTCGACCCTTTTTAACGCGCTCACCAAAAACCAGGTCTTGGCGGCGAATTACCCCTTTGCCACGATTGAACCCAATGTTGGGGTGGTCGGCGTTCCAGATGCGCGTTTGGCGCAGCTGGCAACTGTCTTTAGCTCTGAGAAATTAATTCCAGCCGCGGTCTCATTTGTTGATATTGCCGGCATTGTGAAAGGCGCCTCAGAAGGTGCTGGACTTGGCAACAAATTTCTTGCCAATATCCGCGAAGCAGATGCGATCTGCCAAGTTGTTCGAGTTTTCAGCGATGGCGATGTAGTACATGTGGATGGCCAGGTTGATCCAGTTTCAGATATCGAAACTATCAACACCGAACTTGCGCTCGCTGATTTACAAACTCTTGAGAAAGCAATTCCAAGATTAGAAAAAGAAGTTCGCTTACAAAAAGAAAAAATTGTGGAATTAGAAGAAGCAAAAAAAGCGCAAGAACTTTTAGGTGCCGGCAAATTAATCTCAGCAAGCAATTTAGATCAAGAAGCATTGCGTCCACTGCAATTGTTAACGGCCAAACCATTTATTTATGTTTTTAATGTTGATGCTGCCGAACTTGGTGATGAAGAGTTAAAGAAAAAATTACAAGCAATGATCGCGCCAAGTGAAGCAATTTTCTTAGATGCAAAAACCGAAGCAGAGTTAGCGGAATTAGATGAAGCAGATGCCCTCGAGCTTTTGCAAAGTATTGGAATGGAAGAGCCGGGTTTAGCAACTCTTGCTCGTGTTGGATTTGAAACCCTTGGATTGCAAACTTATTTAACTGCTGGGCCTAAAGAAGCCAGAGCATGGACAATTCACAAAGGAGATACAGCTCCGATTGCGGCTGGTGTGATCCACACGGACTTCCAAAAAGGTTTTATTAAGGCAGAAATAGTCTCTTTTGCTGATTTAATTTCCGCAGGAACTATGGCTGAGGCACGTTCACGCGGCAAAGTTCGAATGGAAGGCAAAGAGTATGTAATGGCCGACGGCGATGTCGTCGAGTTTAGATTTAACGTTTAATGCCAATAAATATAACTAGATATATCTAGATATATCTAGATATATCAACCGAGAAAAGAAACGAGCAGAGTTGTGAAATTACGCGATGACTTACGGAATATTGCCATTATCGCCCACGTCGATCATGGAAAGACCACGCTGGTTGACGCGATGCTTTGGCAATCCGGCGCTTTCGCTGCATATAAGGAGCAGACCGAGGGTAATGACCGGGTCATGGACTCGATGGATCTCGAGCGCGAAAAAGGAATCACCATTCTTGCTAAAAACACGGCAATTAAACGTGGCGATCGCACAATTAACATTATTGATACCCCGGGCCACGCAGATTTCGGTGGCGAAGTAGAGCGCGGTCTTGAAATGGTTAACGGAGTTCTGCTTCTTGTTGATGCATCTGAAGGTCCACTTCCACAAACCCGTTTCGTACTTCGTAAAGCACTATCAAAAAATCTGCCAGTTATTTTGGTTATTAATAAAGTAGATCGTCCAGATGCGCGTATTGCAGAAGTTGTGGATGAAACTTATGAACTTTTCTTAGATCTTGATGCAACTGAAAAACAGATTGATTTCCCAATTATTTATGCATGTGCAAAAGCTGGTCGTGCTGGAACTGCGCGTCCTGAAAATGGCACCATGCCAGAAGATGAAAACCTGGATGCATTGTTTGAAACAATTTACGCAGCAATTCCGGCACCTAGTTACAACGAAGGCGCTCCACTTCAGGCACAAGTTACAAACCTTGATGCATCTCCTTACTTAGGACGTTTAGCGATTTGCCGCATTCACCAAGGCGAGATCAATAAAGGGCAGCAAGTTGCTTGGATTAAAGTTGATGGAAGTGTTGAACGCGCAAAAGTTGTTGAATTGCTGATGAACAATGGTTTAGATCGAGTACCTGTTGAAAAAGCTGGCCCTGGTGACATCATCGCGGTAGCTGGTTTCGAGACAATCACAATCGGTGAGTCACTAACTGATCCAGAACACCCAATTGCGCTTCCATTAATTACGGTGGATGAGCCAAGCATTTCGATGACTATCGGAATTAATATTTCACCACTTGCCGGACAAAGTGGCAAGAAGTTAACTGCGCGTTTAGTGAAAA
>WLKK01000088.1 GCA_009701305.1 Actinomycetota bacterium
CTTGCCTTTATTCAAAAGAAGAAGTGAGTAGAGTATTCCCATGAATGGCGCATATATCCGTTTCAGAATCATGGCTTGGGTTGCTGGGATAATGTCATTAATTCTTTGGTTTGTAGATATACCAGTGAAATATTTCTTAACAGTGCCTTACCTTGAAGATAAAATCGACTGGATTCCAATAGTGCATGGGTATCAATACCCTTTTTATATCATTACGGTAATGGAACTTTCTTACCGGTTGAAATGGGATGTAATTAAGATTGTTAAATTTATTCTTGCGGGAACACTTCCGGTTGCCTCATTCTTGGCAGAGAAAAAAGTACGAGCCATCTACAATTCCAGCAAATAGCCATCTATAGGAATAAATATGAAAAGCCTGCATAGAGTTTTGAAATCAATCCTTTACCCGCTGTATGAGCGGCGTCTATTTAAAAAATTAAATCTTGCTGAATCACCGAAACATGTAGGTGTGATTCTTGATGGAAACCGTAGATGGGCAAAAAATAATTTAGCTTCGTCAAGATCAGGCCATGAGGCTGGTGCCCGAAAAATTATTGATTTATTTGATTGGTGTGAAGAAGTAAATGTTGAGTTAGTAACTCTTTGGCTGCTTTCAACTGAAAATTTAAACCGGTCAAAAAATGAATTAAATTCACTTTATGAGGTTATTGCCGAGACCGTAGAAGAGCTTTCAAGGCAAGGTAAGTGGAACTTAGTTTTGATGGGTTCATCAGATCTACTCCCTACTTGGCTTGCTGATCGATTAGCAAAGGCAGTAACCATAGATCATGGAAAGAAAAAATTAACGGTTAACCTTGCAATTGGATACGGGGGACGCCAGGAAATTTCTGACGCTGTGAAAGCATTGCTTGAAGATAATTTGAAAAATGGGAAATCACTTCCTGAGATAATTGAGAATTTAGAGATAAATGAAATTTCAAAGTACCTGTACACCGCAGGTCAACCCGACCCTGATTTGGTAATTAGAACCTCCGGAGAGCAGAGACTCTCAGGCTTTTTATTGTGGCAAAGCGCACATTCAGAGTTTTACTTTTGCGAAGCTTATTGGCCTGATTTTAGAAAGTTGGATTTTTTGCGAGCATTGCGTTCATACGCCGCTCGTCACCGTCGTTTTGGAAGTTAACATCAGATTAAGAGCCTGCGTGTCGCGACTAACTCACAATAAAAATATTCTAAATTTGTACTACCTACTACATAACAGAATAGGAAGTGCCGGTGTCGGCGAAGTCTGGTAACAAAGTAAAGACTTATATTTTAGACACCAGCGTGCTGCTGGCAGACCCATCCGCACTTACTAGATTTGCAGAACACCAAGTTGTTTTACCTATTGCAGTGATTGGTGAATTGGAAAGTAAGCGTGACCATCCCGAACTTGGATACTTTGCAAGAGGCGCACTTAGATTATTAGATGACATCAGAGTCGAAAATGGCCGGCTTGATAAGCCAATGGTTATTACCCCAGAGGGTGGCACTCTCTCCGTTGAGTTAAACCATTCTGATTCAAGTTCGCTACCACCAGGATTTTTCCGTGATGGCAGTAATGATTCAAGAATTCTTTCTGTTGCTAAGAATCTAATCGCTGATGGCCGTGATGTAGTTCTGGTTACTAAAGATTTGCCATTACGAGTAAAAGCTTCTGCTATTGGAATAGAGGCTGAGGAGTACCGAGCCGAACTTGCTATAAGTAGTGGCTGGACGGGAATGGTAGAACTTCAAGTTTCAGCTGCCCTTATTGATGCGCTATACGAAAATGAAAGAACGCCTTGTCCTGAGGCTAAAGATTTGCCCGTTCATACTGGAGTAGTACTTTCATCAGAACGGGGCAGTGCGCTCGCGCGAGTAATGCCCGATAAACAGTTGCGCTTAGTTCGTGGAGATCGTGAAGCATTTGGTGTGCACGGTCGAAGCGCGGAACAAAGAATTGCATTAGATCTTTTACTTGATAATGAAGTTGGAATTGTTTCACTTGGCGGGCGAGCCGGCACCGGAAAAAGTGCCCTTGCACTTTGCGCTGGATTAGAAGCGGTACTAGAGCGCCGTTTACACAAAAAAGTTGTGGTCTTCCGTCCCCTATATCCAGTTGGCGGACAGGAACTTGGCTACCTCCCAGGAAGTGAAGGGGAGAAGATGTCGCCATGGGCCCAGGCAGTTTTTGACACACTTGGTGCATTGGTTAGTCAAAGTGCAATAGATGAAGTTGTGCATCGTGGGTTAATTGAAGTTTTGCCGCTAACTCATATTCGCGGTCGCTCACTCCACGACTCATTTGTAATTGTGGATGAAGCACAATCATTGGAACGTGGAGTTTTACTAACTGTTCTTTCAAGAATTGGTCAAAACTCTCGCGTAATTTTGACTCACGATGTTGCACAGCGCGACAATTTGCGAGTTGGAAGATTTGATGGAGTTGTTGCGGTGATCGAAGCCCTAAAGGGCCATCCACTTTTTGCACATATAACATTAGTAAGAAGTGAGCGATCAGCCATTGCAGCCCTTGTTACCGAAATGTTAGAAACTCCAATTCAGTAATTACAGCAATTGATTGGTATAGTTACATATCCGAGTTGCCCAGTTGAGATTTTCGAAAGTAGTCAATTTAGATGCCTAGTTCAGTTAAAAAGAAGCCTGATTTAGAACGTGCCTATAAGTTCCTATTAGGGATGAACTTCCTATTCGCCATATTGATAATTTCATGGATTCCAAGATTGTCTGAAGTCAAAAAGTTATTGGGCTTAAACAACGAAGTCTTCGGTTCACTAATGGGGCTTGGATCAATTGGATCTCTTGTCGCATATGGAAGTTCTGGCTATGTAATTGAACGATTTGGATCTAAACGCGTAATTAATATCTCCATTGTCTTAATGGCTATAAGTTATGGTGGAATCACTTGGACGAAAAGTGTTCCGATTTTTGCATTAATTAATTTATTTGCCGCTGCAGGTGGCTCATTTTTACATATTGCGCTTTCGGGTTTACAAACTGTAATTCAAAAAGATCTTGGGCGTCCGATTATTCCAAAGATGCACGGATCATTTAATACCGGATTTCTGATCGTAATTCTTATTGGTGGAGTAATCTCACCATTTATTTCAGTGCGCACTCACTTGACAGTAATCTCAATAATAATCTCACCAATATTCTTTTATTGCGCAACCCAACTCCCGTCCTCTCGCGATTTTCAAATGGGCGAAAAACCCCATCTTGGGTTGAAATTTGTAAAAGAGTTAATTCCACGTACTCAATTAGAGTGGCTAATTAGCCTGGGTCTGATTTGTGCCACAGTTATTGAAATTGCAACTAATGACTGGATGGCGATTTACGCTCGTGAAACCTTAAATATTCCTGCCGGTCCACATGTCATCTACTTTATTTTATTCTCACTAGCAATGATTATTGCACGTTGGAAATTTGCAGCGATGCTAAGACGTTTCGGAGCAGTTAATTTGATTCATTATGGATCAATAATCGGGTCCATCGGATATGCAATTGGAATTTATGGTGCATTTTTGATGGTTGAAACTTCTCCATGGTTGGCATTTATCGCAGCAGGGCTAGGAGTGTTGATCGGTGGTTTTGGAATCGGCGGAATCCAGGCTATTTTTATAAAAGTATTGGGAGATAAATCGGGAACTTCATTAAATGTTGCGCTAGGCCGGGTCTACTTTGTATTCACCATGTACTTATTTGTGATTCGACTAATAATCTCGTTCTTAGCTGAACGGGTTTCAGTCGCCGCCGCCCTGCTTGTGCCGGCAGTACTTTTACTCCTAACATTTAGGTTCGCTCACCTTGCTGATGAGGATGAGGATTTATTAAAGTAAGTAAAGTAACTAAAAGTAAGGGGAGAATAAAGTGGACAGAATCTGTTGGACGCTTCGAGTGCATCCAGATCGAGTAAATGATTACCGCGAATCTCATGCCGCAATTCCAGATTATTATCGCCAAGCTTTAAGTGATGCCGGTTGGAAGAATTATTCGATTTACATCATGCCGGACGGATTGGTAATCGGTTATCTAGAGTCCGAAAATTGGGATGAATCACGAAAGACGATGTGGGCTCGCAAAGATGTCCACGAGCGATACAGCGCCGAGATCGGCGACAAAATGAAGGGTGCTTTCATCTGGCCACCTGAGGGTCCTCCAACGGATCACCTACAAATGCACCCATGCGAAGAGCTGGTTTTCCGGCTCGATTAATGAACTTCGGGACAGGTTCAACTCTGGTTCAATAAAGTACCTGAACTCCTAGATAACAAATGGGTATCAATTGCAGAATTTTGCAAATTGCTATTGACCACCGCCGAACCGGTATATACCGTTCCATAACACACAGATCTGAACTGTTTTAGTTAAATTCATTGCTATGGCGAAACTGGTATGACCAGTAACACCAAAGCAACTAAAACGGGGATGTGATTGGCGGCCGATCCCTCGGCCTCGGAGATAGAGAGATAGGTGAAAATGAATAACAAGACAGCAAGCAAGAAGTTCCGGGTCGGAATTCTTGCAGGTCTTTTGTCAGTCTCACTAGCAGGCATTGGAGTTCAGAGCGCACATGCTGTAACTGAACTACGTTTCGCTGCCCTTGCTGGTATCGATGGAAACTTCAAGCCAGTAATTGAACAATGGAATAAAGAGAATCCAGATATCCAAGTTAAAGTTGAAACTCTTCCAGCAACAATTCCTGACATTGTAAAGAGCCTGGCTGCATCTGCACTAAGTGGCAGCGCACCAGATATCTTCAACAACCTTGATACTTATGCAGATCAATTGGCAGATGTCGGATTCTCCGAAGATCTAGTCAAATGGTTTGGTACCAATGGAACCATCAAGCGTGCAGCATTCAACCAAGCATTCTTGAGCTCATATGTTCCAATCAACTTTCCTAAGCAAGTAACTGGTCTTCCAATTGCTGCAGATGCGATCGTTGTTTTCTACAACAAGACTCTCTTCAAGAAAGCTGGCGTTGCATTTCCAAAAGCTGGCTGGTCATACGATGAGTACTTGAGCACATGCGACAAGCTTTCAAAGTGGGGCGCAAAGCAGAAGCCACAAGTTTGGGGTAACTCAGGCGGACCTGGCGGAGGAAGCAAGTCAATCTGGCAAGCCCAGTACAACCCATTCCTTCACTCTGTAGGTAC
>WLKK01000089.1 GCA_009701305.1 Actinomycetota bacterium
ATCGCCGCTTTAGCTTTACTTGAGTCCGCCGTGAGTTTAATTGGCCGTTATTTGAGTTCGCGAGTGGGCGAAGGATTAATTTACGACTTACGCTCTCAAGTTTTTGACCATGTACAGCGCCAATCAATAGCGTTTTTTACCCGTACGCAAACAGGAGCCCTAATTTCGCGCATCAATTCAGATGTAATGGGAGCGCAGCAAGCATTCACTTCAACACTTTCGGGCGTAGTTTCAAATGGCTTAAGTGTTGTTTTAGTCCTGGGGGCGATGTTTTTCCTATCTTGGAAAATCACCGTTATATCTCTGGTTTTGGTACCACTCTTTCTAATCCCATCTCGTTGGATTGGAAAGAAAATTCAAGGATTGGCAAGGGATGCCATGTCGGGGAATGCTGACATGGGCGCAACAATGAATGAAAGATTTAATGTATCAGGCGCTCTATTGGTTATGTTGTATGGAAGTTATGACAAAGAATCTAAAACATTTCGTAAAAAAGCGCGAAGAGTTGCTGACATAGGAATACAGGTGGCTTTTCTCAACAGATTATTTTTTGTTGGACTAATGACTGTTGCATCAATTGCTACTGCTATTACTTATGGAGTCGGTGGGCAATTTGTAATTTCAAAAAATATTTCAGTAGGAACATTGCTGGCTCTGTCGGCGCTTCTGGCACGTCTATATGGACCATTAACTGCATTAGCAAATGTTCGTGTTGACGTTATGACTGCGCTTGTCTCTTTTGAGCGAGTTTTTGAAGTTTTAGATTTAGAACCCATGGTCCGCGATGGCAGTAATCCCAAGTTACTTCCAACAACTTCGCCGAGAATTGTTTTCGATAAAGTTGCATTCACTTATCCAAGAGCGGAAGAGATTTCACTGGCATCACTTGAGAGTGCTGCTAAGAGTGAGGCAATAGCATCTGGTGAAGTGTTGAAAGAAATCTCATTTACTGTTGAACCCGGACAGATGGTGGCTTTGGTTGGTCCATCCGGTGCTGGCAAGACAACAATAATTTCATTGCTACCAAGATTATTCGATGTTTCTAGTGGTTCCATATCTGTAAATGGGATAGATGTACGGGATTTGAAATTGGACTCTTTGCGTCATGCCATTGGGTCTGTTATGCAAGATCCGCATTTGTTTCATGACACGATTGATGAAAATCTTAAATATGCAAAACCTGATGCAACTGCTGGTGAAATCGAAGCGGCTTGTCGTGCAGCCCAAATCTGGGAGCTAATCTTATCTTTACCAAATGGGGTAGACACGATGGTTGGTGAACGTGGATACAGGTTGTCAGGTGGAGAAAAGGCGAGATTGGCAATAGCAAGGTTGTTATTAAAAAATCCACAGATAGTTTTGTTGGATGAAGCCACTGCACACCTTGATTCTGAAAATGAAGCGCTGGTGCAAAGTGCTATACGAGAGGTTTTAAAAGATCGAACTAGTTTGGTAATCGCTCATCGACTTTCAACAATTATCTCAGCTGATCAAATCTTGGTTGTTGAGGAAGGCAAAATTGCACAACGTGGTACACATGAGCAGTTAATTAGTGCCGGTGGTTTGTATTCCGAACTATACGCTCGACAGTTTACTTCTTAGCTCCTCACGAGCTATTAAAACTCTTCCAGCCAAAATCAAAAGCACAAAAAAAGACCATTGCAACGTATATGCATAATGCGGGCCATCGCTAAAGGTTGGAAGATCGGCAGGTATTGGCGACTCACCAAGATCACTAGTTAACTGTAAATAAGTTTCAAAACGGCTCTCATTAAAATTTTCATTCAATTTATTAATTTGAATCCTGCCTACTTTTGGTGCTGGCAATGCAATCAAAGAACCGCTCGTTGCATTGATCTCATCGTAAGCTCTTAACAACCCAGTGATTTCTATGGTTCCGTTTGGAGCTGCAGGAGGAATCGGAGTCTGCGTTGCATCCCCAACCGCCTCTACCCAGCCACGATCTACCCAAATCGGTTTGAGATCGTTAGGACGAAAAAGAGTTAGGACATCAAAACCATATTTGTCTGCCCGATATCTTCCACGAACTAAAACTTCGTGAGTGCTGTCAAAATTGCCATTTAATTTAACCTTGCTCCACGTTGGAAAAACTTCTTTTTCATTTAATTGAATTGGGCTTTGAGTGAGCAATTGCTTAACCCTTACATTCTCAGCATGACGGTTTTGACCACGATGAAACTGCCATTGGGCTGCACTAACACAGATATACATTCCGAAAATGGCCAATAAAGTGATTGCTATGGATTTAGGGTGGAAAAATATCTTAATCTTCATTATTTGAAATTGCTCGTCGTGTAACAGTTCGCAAAGATTGTGGTTTTCTAATTCCTTCTCGCCCGGCATTTGCAATAACTACTGCAATATAAGGCAAAAAGACAGCCCCGGCTAAAGTGAACCATCGGTACGGATTTGGTAGTACTAGGGTTAATAAAAAGCAGAAAGTTCGAATGATCATTGACAATAGGTACCTACGTTGACGACCGGATTGATCCTCGGCTAACCCTTTTTGGGCATTTGTGATTGAGAAGATTTCTTCACTTGAGGAGTCCATAGAGGTAACGCTAGAGAGTTTTTACGCATGACGCACCTTTAGATGCCTATTTACGCACCAGTAACGAGTAAGTTTTCTGCCATGAGTCGAGTAGTCCTGGTTACAGGCGCAAATCGTGGCATTGGAGCAGCGATCGCCCAAGCTTTCGTATCACAAGGTGATCTTGTGATCGCTGGACATAGAAGCGCCGAGCGTCCAAGTGGGATGCCAAGTGAATTAAAAAATGTGCAAATTGATGTTAAAGATTCAACAAGTGTTGATGCTGCCTTTGATTTGATTGAGAAGGAGTGGGGAACGGTTGAAGTTCTTGTCGCGAATGCGGGAATCACCAAAGATAATTTAATGTTACGAATGAGCAATGAGGATTTTAAAGATGTGGTCTCAACAAATCTTGAAGGCGCATTTTATTGCGCCAAACGCGCATCAAAAGGAATGCTAAAACTTAAAAAAGGAAGAATTATTTTTATTGGCTCAGTTGTAGGTTCAATTGGATCAGCTGGCCAAGTTAACTATGCGGCGACTAAAGCTGGATTAGTTGGTATGGCGCGTTCGATCGCTCGCGAGTTAGGTTCAAGATCAATTACTGCAAATGTCATAGCACCTGGATTTGTTGAAACCGAAATGACTGGAGAGTTAACTTCAGATCGCCGAGCAGAAATTCTTAATGCCGTGGCGCTAAATCGCTTTGCATCTGTTGATGAAATTGGGGGAGTCGCTGTTTTCTTAGCTTCTCCAGCAGCGGCTTACATCACTGGAGCAATAATTCCAGTTGATGGTGGATTAGGAATGGGGCATTAATAAAATGGGAATATTGGCTGGAAAACAGATTCTGGTAACTGGCGTACTGACGGACTCTTCAATTGCTTTTCATATCGCGAAAATCGCTCAAGAAGAGGGCGCAGAAATTGTGCTTTCATCTTTTGGGCGAGCGATGAGCATTACTCAAAGAATCGCAACTAGATTGCCTAAAACTGCGCCCGTAATTGAATTGGATGTTTCAAATAAAGAACATTTAGCAAATTTAGCAAGCGAAGTTAAGAAACATCTTTCTGGCTTGGATGGTTTAGTGCACTCAATTGGTTTCGCGCCAGAAGCAGCGCTAGGTGGAAATTTTTTAAACACTGAATGGGAAGATGTAGCCACAGCTCTCCACGTTTCGGCATATTCATTTAAATCTTTATCTATGGCAGCGCTGCCGTTGTTTGGCGAAAGTGGATCAATAGTTGGCTTAGATTTCGATGCCACTGTTGCTTGGCCAAAATACGATTGGATGGGCGTTGCAAAGGCAGCCCTTGAATCAACTAGCCGCTATTTAGCAAGAGATCTTGGTCCAAGAAATATTAGAGTTAACTTGGTCGCCGCGGGCCCAATTAAAACTATGGCAGCGAAATCAATTCCTGGATTTGAAGAGTTTGAATCAGTTTGGAATGAGCGGGCTCCATTGAAATGGGATGTATCAGACCCAACCCCAGCAGCCCAGGCCACTGTTGCGCTGCTTTCAGATTGGTTCCCGAAGACGACCGCTGAAATCATCCATGTAGATGGGGGCGTTCACGGGATGGGCGCTTAGTAACAAGTAGGGATCTCCCTACCTTTTAACGCATAAAGGGCAATGTGAGACAACTTTTTAAGGAAGGGATGCGACAATTTTCCCTTAATGGCGTGTTCTAAGTCAGGCAAAATCCGGGGGAGTTGTTTTGAGATTTCAAAATGTGAAGAATAGGTTTGGCAGTAATTGCTTGAGGATTGTTTCGGCTCTCTTAATCTCTCTTTCAATTTCTCTCCCAACATCGCCAGTTGCTTTTGCAATCTGTCCCGGGCCTACGGCGGAAACCTGGCTGCCGGATGGAACTTTAAATCCAGCACTCGCACCTCAAATTGACGCTTATGTTGCATGCACTCAGGCTGAGAATGCTGCTAGGTATGCAGAGAATAAGGCTGCTGATGCGGCAGCAGCGGCTGCTTATCAGGCGCAGACCCAGGCCGCGGCACAAGCTGAAGCGCAAGCAGCGGCGCAAGCAGCGGCAGCAAAAGAAGCTGCATCGCATAATGCAAAAGATGTAGCTCAAATTGCTTCACTAACTGACGAGGTCAAAAAATTAAATGAAGAGTTATCCGCTTTAAAAATAAAACTAGCAGAACAAGCAGCCATCGCTGAGAAGAATAAATCTCTAGCAACAGAGGTTGAGAAATTGCAACAATCTTCAAAAACTAATGATGAAAAATTTACTGAAGCAAACACGAGGTTGAGTGAGGCAAGCAAGAAAATTACAGATTTGCTTTCAAAAGTTACCTCTACAGAAGCCGAAAAACAAGAATTGATAACCGCAAAGTCTAAAGAAGCGACAGTTGCTAATATCGCCAAAATAGCTGATGTGACCGCAACGGTTGAGGATTCCAAAGGTGTGAAGGTTACTGCTATATCCGCCGTCGATTCATCAGGTAAAGATATTAAAGATGGAGATGGAAAGGTTGTTTTGCTTGCGCCAATAGTGGGCAATGATGGAAAAGCGGTCAGAACTGCAGATGGGCAAGTAGCCCGTGCTTCTCTTGCTATAACTTCAAGCGGTGAAGTTTTAATAGC
>WLKK01000009.1 GCA_009701305.1 Actinomycetota bacterium
AATGAAGGGTTAGTTCCATTTGCTCCTGAAAATGCCCGACTATTTGTTAGCACTGTTTCGCCATGTCTCACAAAATAAAATGTTGTAGCCACTTCACCAGAAGTTAAACGCTCAGTCATGAAATTAACTTGTTGTGAAGGATCAGCGTTTGGGGTAACCGCTCCATCCATTGCCCGATTTGCTAAATGATCTGCTGCTGAATTCTCTTCACGCGGTATCCAGGTGTAATCAACTAAATTTGGTGCATGAACTTTCCGTGCTTGAGCAGCGAGGATTCGCATATCTGGATGCTTGATTTGCCAACGGCCCGACATCTGTTCAATTACTAATTTGCTATCCATTCGTACATGAATTTGCGCTTCAGGGTCAATCTCATTTGCCGCAGTTAATCCGGCAACTAATCCACTGTATTCAGCGACATTATTTGTTGCTATTCCAATAAATTCAAAAATCTCTTTTAATACGGCTCCAGTTTTAGCATCTTTTACAACTGCACCAAATCCTGAAGGACCAGGGTTTCCACGCGATCCACCATCGGCTTCAATGATTAATTCGCGGGCCATTAAATAAGTCCAGAATCAACAGTGCGAATTAAAATTCGACGGCACTCCTCACAACGAAGCACATCATCAACAGGTGCTTGCTTAAATTTTTCAGCATCAATAGCAGTTAAATCCAAATGGCATCCAGAGCACCGTTTGCGAACAATCGCAGCAGCACCTACGCCTTCATTACTTGCACGTAATTTCTCATAAAGCGCTAAGAGCTCTGCCGCGATCTTCCCAGCAATCATCGCTCTTTCTTCTTTTAGATTTTTAACATTAGCTGCTAATTCACTTAATTGCTTATCTCTACTGGCAGTTAGCACTTCTAATTTTGCATCAGTATCAGCAATAATCGCCCGATACTCGTTTGCTTTACTTGTGAACTCATCAAGGCGCATCATGATCTCTAATTCAATCTCTTCAAGATCATTTACCCGTCGACTGAGCGAAACAAGTTCATGCTGTAGATGTTCTAGATCCTTTGCAGAACCTTGGCCAGATGCGAGCCGGACTTCATCTCGGGTTTTTCGAGTGCGCACTTGTTCTGCATCTGCATCTGCTTTAGCTACTTCACGCTTTACATCGGCTTCGTCAATTGAAACTAACCCAAGTTCACTATCGCTACTTTGCTTTACCGCTTCAAGTTCGGTGATTTGTGAATGCTCTGGAAGGTTTTTTGCTCTGTGGTTAAGCAAATCAATTTCTGCATCAACTTTTTGTAAATCAAGCAATCGAAGTTGATCTTCGGGCGTTGCCTTCATGAAAAACTCCACGGGTCCGTTGACAGTGTTGATATTTTCATCTCAACCGAAGCGTACCCGCCGCTTGCTAAATCTTGAGCCAAAAGGGTTGCTGCTTGATTAAGCCATGGCCATTCGGTGGCGAAATGTCCGGCATCGATCAACGCCGGTGATCCACTTTCAATCGCTTCACTTACCGGGTGATGACGAAGATCGGCGGTCAGGTATAGATCAACATCTGCACTTCGAACCGCTGCTAAAAGATGATCTCCAGATCCTCCAGAGACTGCAATTCGATTAATGATTTGTTCTGGATTTCCAAAAACTCGTATTCCGGCTTTACTGATTGGCAAAATAGATTTCACTTTTGCTGCAAAATATTTCAACGAGATCGCGTCTGGCAAAGTTCCGACTCGACCGATATCTCCAGATAGTGAAAGTAAATTTGTAATCCCGAGCACACGTGCAAGTGCATCACTTACTCCAGGAGTTGCTTTGTCAGCGTTGGTATGAACAGTTAATAAAACAATTCCTTCGCTAATTAATCTTTCTTGCAATGCAATTTTCCATGGAGCGGTAACAATTGGAAGTTCACCTTCGCCGACTTCAGCCAATTCATGGAGTAAAAGTGGGTGGTGAGCGATAATGAAATCTGCGTTCCAGGCAATTGCCTCAGAAACGGTTTCCGGAAGTACATCAACACAAAAATAGATTTTCTTAACTTCATTATTTAAATCACCGCAGACCACACCTACGCGATCCCAAATTTCTGCAGTACTTGGGTCATAACGGTTATGTATCAGATCGACCAATTCGCTGGCTTTCACAAAATCACTCACGATCTGTGCTCATAGTGCTAATGGTGCTAATGGGTGGCCGACTATTTAAATGTTTTACTAACCAACTTGAAACTACCTGGTGGGCGCTGAGGGTTTCGAACCCCCGACATTCTCGGTGTAAACGAGACGCTCTACCACTGAGCTAAGCACCCGGTCAGGTCAGTTTACTTGAGTTTAAGTAGCAGGAAGTACACCCTGCTAATGGCGGCACTCGAGCAGATTCCACGCTCAATAACCGTAGTAGCAGCAGTTCGCTGCTACCTATATATGTAGTAGAAATGTATGGTCGAACTTCTATGACGAAGCCGGGGCCTCAACATCTGGCTCATCTTCAGGTAGCGATTCTGGGAAGGCATCGGCTGCGGCAGGAGCCACTACTTCTGGAGCGACTACTTCTGGAGCGACTTCGTTTGCAAAAGCTGGGGCTGATGCAGCAACTGGCGCTAAGAAACTTGGAATAGGGGCGGCTGCTTGAGCTGCTGCTTCTGCAGCGGCGTTTGCTGCTGCTGTTGTTGCTGCCTCCGCTGCTGCTTGCGCTTCTGCGGTTACTACTTCTCCATTTTCTGCATCAATGGCTGCTTGCGCGGCTGCTGTTGCTACAGCTGCTGCTGTTGTTGCTGCCTCCGCTGCTGCTTGCGCTTCTGCGGTTACTACTTCTCCAAGTGCTGCTTGCGCTGCTGCTTCTGCAGCGGCGTTTGCGGCTGCTTGCGCTGCAAGTGCTGCTAGGTCTGCTGCTCTTTCTGCATTAATTGCAGATATCGCAGCTCCTAGCACTTCGCCCGCGTTGAGACCTAAATTGTTAACGCCAGCTGCATTAAAGCCAGCTGCGTTAAAGCCGACACGATCAAATCCGTCGTAATTGAAACCAGCAGCATTAAAGCCGTCGAGCGCAAAACCATTACCATCGAAACCAAGAGCATCGACTACCCGATTACCATCAACCACATACCGAGAGCCGTCAGCTGTCAACCCATCTGCATTGAATCCAGCTGCGTTAACGCCAGCTGCGTTATAGCCCTCTACATTAAAGCCATTGACATCAAAGCCTTGTGCATCAAAGCCAGATGCTCCAAAGCCTGCGGCGTTAGAGCCTTGTGCATCAAAGCCTGCGGCGTTAAAGCCTAGGTTGTTAAAGCCAAGTGCATCAAAGCCAGCTGCGTTAAAGCCGACACGATCAAATCCGTCGTAATTGAAACCAGCAGCATTAAAGCCGTCGAGCGCAAAACCATTACCATCGAAACCAAGAGCATCGACTACCCGATTACCATCAACTACATACCGAGAGCCGTCAGCTGTCAACCCATCTGCATTGAATCCAGCTGCGTTAACGCCAGCTGCGTTAAAGCCCGCTGCATTAAAGCCAGCACGATCAAATCCTTCGTAACTAAAACCAGCAGCATTAAAGCCCTCGTTGTCAAAGCCAGCTTCAGTAAAGCCAGCCGCATTGAATCCAGCTGCATTAAAGCCATCTGCGTTAATGCCATTTACATCTAAGCCGTTATTAAAGGCAGTGCCATCGGCAGCAAGTCCTACTGGATCAAATATTGTTCCAGTGTCTTTATGTATTCCTAAGTTATTAAAGCCAGCTGCATTGAATCCATCTGCATCAAAGCCTTGTTCTTGTGCTTGTATTTGTTGCAATTGAATTTGTAAATCATTAGTTTGCTCTTGTACTGCAGTTAACTCTTGTGAAAGTACCGTAAATATAGGTACCACTCCATTATTGAATATGTTCAGATCAATTTTGACATAAGGAACCGCTATGCCTAGCTCTTCATCTACCTCAAGAATCTGATTTAGAGCGTCGGCTTGAATAAGTTGAGCTTGCGTCATTGCGTCTTTAGCGCCTTCTACTTGCGCCCTTGCATTTGTAGCACTTAGTCCTGCAGCTTCGGCTTGTGCTTGTGCGGCATCTGCTCGCACTTGAGCTTCTGCTGCTTGCACTTGAGCATTTCCTACTTCGACTTCAAGAGTTGCTGCTTGTGCTTGGGCTTGATCTGCTTGCTCTTGTTGTACTTGAACAGCTGCTGTCATTTCTAAGGCTACTTTTTGTGAATTGGCAAGTAAGACTCTTGTATCTTCAATTAATTGCAGATTAACCGCATCTGGATTTGATTTTTGAACTGCTAATAATTGTTCCAATACTGCCTCAGCTGCTAGCTCTTGAATTCGAGCATCATCTGCTGCGACTTGAGCATTTACTACGCGTGTTTGAGCATCTGCTGCAATGGCTGCAGCAGTTGTCGCTTGGGAGGTTAATGATTCAACCTTTGTTGCACTCTCTTGAGCGAAAAGAGTTGTTTCATCTACTGCACTCTGAATATTTGCCTGCTGAGCAATCGCCAAAGTTAATTGCGCAAATGAGTCATTAGCTTGGACAAGTGCACTTTCTAATTCTGCAGCTGAGTTACTTGCCAGAGTGTTTGCATTTGCTTCCAAGTTTTGTGCTTCAGTCCTCATATCTGCTGCCCAACGCTCGGCGACTGCAAGATTTTCGGTTTGGATTACAACTGCTGCCTGCGCAGCATCTGCTTGGGCCTGGACCTGGGCAAGACCGGCTTGAACATTTGCTAATGCAGCATTAGTAGCCTCATAAGCCGCTAGTGATGCAACCGCGCTTTCTCTAGCGCTATCTGCTTGGCTCTTAAAATTACTTACCGCTGCTTGGAAACGGCTTAATCGACTACTCTCACTTTGCTCAATCGCTAAGGAGTCTGCGATATTTTTTTGAGCAATAGCTAAATCTGCGGTTGCTTCACGGATAACCCATTCATCAACTGAATCTGGGTTTTCTGCCTGAGCGGCCATTAATTCTTCTACGGCACTTTGTGCGACAGCCGCATTTGCCTGGGATACCGCGACCTGTTGCTGGGCATAGCGAACCTGCTCTTGGGTCGATGTCGCCAAACGTGTATATACATTTAATTGATTTCCAGCTTTAGCAGCCACATCTCTTATTGAGATTGCTTGGGCTCTGGCCGCGGCAGCTGCATTGTTTGCAGCCTCTTGCATTGCATTCAAAGCATTTAGTTCAGCAACAGCAGCTTGGGCCCCGGCTTGTGCTGAATTAAAAGCTGAAAGGTTATTGGCAAGGACTGTTTCTGCCCGAACGATGTAACTCTTGGCAGTCTCACTTGCCGCCAAAACATTATTTTGACTTTGCATAAAGCGCTCTTGTGCTGCCGAGACATTATTTTTAGCCGCACCTGCTTGATCATTTGAGGCTCGGACCCGGCCTTGAATCTCAGCTAATTGTGATTGATAATCATTGGCTTTTGCTTGCGCATAATCAGATTGTGCTTGCGCAGCTGCTAATTGTGCTTGTGTCGCCTGAGCATCTTTTGATAACGCAATAACTTGGGCTTGTGCAGTATCTGCCTCTGTTCGTAACGCCGCAGCTTTTGCTTCAGCATTACTTTCCAATGCGGCGGCATCATCAATGAGTTGCTGATTAAATGCATCTGTTTGAGCTTGGGCCGCTGTTAATTGCAGAAGCACATTTTGAGCAGAGTTTGCTTGTTCTTGTGCAGTAGCTGCATTAGCCAAGGTTGCTGATAAATTACTTCGAGCTTGTTGAGCATTTAATTGAGCTTGGGTTGAAGAGTTAGTCAAGAGCTGTAATTGTAGATTTGCATCCTGGGCTATTAGAGATGATTCATAACTTAGAGCTTGAATATTATCTTGTGTATCCAAAGCATTATTTAATTGCGCTACTGCGCTATCAAAGGCTCCCATTGATTTTGATACATTATCTTCCATATCAATCATCAAACTTCTTCCCACTGACAAAATTTTAATAAGTGGGGCAAGATCTGCTTGACTTCGTTGATCGAGCACGCCATCGCCAAAACCTGTTAATGGGTTCAGATCAATGTACATATCTGCATTAAGGGATGCGCTTCCAAATAACTCGATATTTCCAGATGCAAGTAGATCTAGAGATTCAGTTTGAACAAGTTGAGCGTGATTCATTGCATCTTTAGAAAGTACAAGTTGAGCATTTGCATTTTGAACACTATCTAGAGCAGCACTCGCTTGGGCTTGGGCGTTATCTGCTTGGGCTTGGGCATCTGTTGCCGCAATTTGTGCAGCATCTGCTTGGTTTTGTGCATCTACTGCCGCGGCTTGGGCCTGATCTGCATTGGCTAGTTGTGCCGTAGCATCTGCTGTTAGTGCTGCGGTTGCTTGTAGTGAAACCGCAAGTAAGACTCTGGCATCTTCAATTAATTGGAGATTGGCCGCATCTGGATTTGAACTTTGAACAAATAATAAATGCTCTAATACTGCCCTAGCTGCGTCTGCTTTAATTTGAGCATCATCTACCAAGGCTTGAGCATTTTCTGACCTTAGCGCAGCCTCTGTTGCAAGACCTTTCCAATCTGCCGCTTGAGTAGCTAAATTTGCAGCTTGAGCTGCTGTTTCTTGAACGGCAAGATCTGTTGCCTCCACATTAGATTGAGCCACTGCTTGGTTACTTATCGCAAAATTTAATTGTTCTAATGCAGCATCAGCTTGGGCAAGTGAGGCTGCTAACTGTGCAGATGAGACCGCTTCTGCACTTTGTGCCATTTCTTGAATGTTTTGTGCTTGAGCCTGGACCTCTACTGCCTGAGTCTGGGCTACTTCAACATTACTTTGGGCGACAACAACTGCTTCCTGTGCGGAAGTTGATTGGGTTTGCGCATGTTGAAGATCGGCGACAACCTCTGCTAAATCCACTTGAGTAGCTACATAAGCCGCTTGAGATGCAACTGCCTGCACTTGAGCATTTGTTGCTGCACTCTTCAAAAGATCTACTTGTCCTTGTAATCGAGTTAATCGCTCAGCGTTTGCCTGCGCTAGAGCTATGGAGTTTGCAGCATTTCTTTCCGTATTAGCTAAATCTGCCGTTGCCTCATCGATAACCCATGCCTCAACTGCATTTGGATCCGCTGCTTGATCGGCCACTAATTGAGTGACCGCACTTTGTGCTACAGCCAGATTTGCTTGCGCAACAACCACCTGCGCATTTGACAATCGAACCTGTTCTTGAGTCGTTGCCGCAAGACGTGAGATTACAGTTACCTGACTTGCAGCCTTAGATGCATAATCTTTTGTCGCAACAGCTTGCACTCTCGCCGCGGCAAGTGCAGCATTTGCAGCATCTTGTACTGAACTGAGAATATTTACTGTCGCTGCGGCAGCTTGTGCCCCGCTTTGAGCCGTAGCTAAAACTGAAATTGCATCGGCAACTGTGGCATTTGATTGAGCAATCAGATTCTGAGCATGACTACTTGCCGCTCCTAATTGATTTTGAGCTTGTACTAAATTCTCTTGTGCAACCGACACATTGTTTTGAGCCGTGGTTGCGATTGCACTTGATGCTTGAACAAAATCTTGCGCTTCGACCAAATAACCTCTAAAAGTCGTTGCCGCTTCTTGCGCATTAGTAGCCATTTCTTGCGCTTCGTCGCTAAGGCGTTGAAATACCCGCGAATTACTTTCCAACTCAGCAGCTTCATTTCGTTGTAAAAATGCTTGTTCGCGTAATGCCTGTGCCGTTGCTGCAGCATTACTTTCCAATGCGATGGCATCATCAATTACTTGCTGATTAAATGAATCTGTTTGAGCTTGGGCCGCTGTTAATTGCAGAAGTACATTTTGAGCAGAGTTTGCTTGTTCTTGTGCAGTAGCTGCATTAGCCAATGTTGTTGAATAATCATCTTGGGCTTGCTGGGCATTTGCTTGAGCTTGTGCTGCATTTGCTGTCAAAATCCCTGCCAGGGTAGCTGTATCTTGGGCTGCAGCAGCGGACGCATTACTTACATCTTGAAGACTGTTCTGAATTTCAATAGCAGTATTTAATTGTGCTGAAGCATTAGTAAAAGCGTCTACTGATATCGCTACATTATTTCCTACATTGGCCATGTAATCTCTTAAAACTGTCAATACTTCAGGGAGTGAGGAAATATTTCGCTCAAGTACATTAGCGATCAATACGGGGTTTACAACTGTGAGTGGCAAAATAAAATCCGGAGGAGTTACGACATCTTCGATCTCATCAGGAACCCCACACCTTGCAACTACAGGTTCAAAATTATCAATTTCTGCTTGAATAATTGCATCTTTAGCAGCTGCCAGTAGGGCAGTTGCATCTTGAACAGCTGCATTGGCAGCATCCACTTGAGCTACTCCAGCTGCTGCTTGGGCTTGTGCACCTTCGGCTTGGGCTTGTGCACTCGCTACTTCACTTGTAAGGGTAATCACTGCGGCTTGTGCAGTATCTGCCTGAGATTGAAGTGTTTGAGCAGTTGCTGTCAACTCTTCTGTTGCGGTTTGTGAAAAAGAGAGTAAAGCCCTTGTATCTTCAATTAATTGGAGATTAACTGAGTTTGAACTTTGAATTGCTAGTAATTGTGCTAAAACTTCCTCAGCCGCTACTTCTTGATTCCGAGCATCGTTTGCGAAAATTGCAGCACTCTCTGATCTTGTACCAGCCGCTGAAGCAAGGGTTGAAATTTGCATCTCTTCAACAAATAACGCAAGGTACCTACTCTGTGTTTCCTGACTGCGATTATCCAAAATCAATATTTCCGACTCAATAGAAGATTTGTTAACTTCCGCCGCTGTTAATTGTTCCATTGCAGCAGCAGCTTGGGCGAGTGAGCGTTCTAACTCTGCCGCTGATAGAGCCGATAGCTCCTCTCCCATTGCTGCAGTTTTTTCGGCCTGAGCTCTGACAGCCTCTGCCTGAGATCCCACTAAAGTTACATAATTTTTAGTGTTCAAAACCTCTTGCTGCACAAAAGTTAAGTCGGCTTCTGCCGTAGTTAGACCCTCTTGAAATTTTGAGATTTCATCCGTACTAGCGTTATATGCGGCCAACAGTGCCGTAGCGGTCGCTTGATCTGAATCTGCCTGAGCTCGAAGATTTGCTGTTGAACTCTGCACAGTCTCATTGGCTTTAATCATCGCATCAAGTTGAGTCTTGAAGCTTGCGACGACTCCGGTGTGCATACTGTTCGTCATTCCGTTATTGGCCAACCACACGAGTTGCGTTTTCCCATACTCCCATAGGCTATTTTGTCTGCTAATTTGATCTGCTGAATATTGAGTCGCTGTTGCTTGGGTAGCCACTTGGCGAGCGCTAGCTTCTGCCACCGCCCTTGCTTGATCTGCTTGAACTCTCGTTTGATCAGCAGAGTTTTTTGCAGCAGTCAGCATTGTCGCCATTGTATTTCTTACAGCCTCAGCAGCTTCAGCACCAGCCGCTACAGTATTTAGTGCTGCTTTAGCGTTGATAACTACCTGATCTGCTGAAGCAATCATACTCTGGGCCTGATCATTTGCCGCTGTTAAATTACTTTGATTGTTCTGTACAGCAACTTGCGCATTCTCCACATTCATTTGAGCCGTATTTACTTGATCTTTTGCTTGTTCGACAGAAGCTACAACCTGTGCAAGAACTGAACCGTAATTTGCTTTGACAATTAATGCTGCATGTTCTTGCAAATCAGAGTTTGCAATATCAAGATTTGTTCGCACTTCTTGAACTCTTTCATTCAATCGAGTCACTTCTTTTTGTTGTGCATCTGCCTCAATCCGCAATGCCACAGCGGTTGCTTCTGCATTCTTTTCAATTGCCGTAGCATCATCAATGATCTTTTGATCAAATTTACCTGAAGAAGTTTGGGGATCTGTTAATTGAGTAAGTACAGTTCGAGCAGCAGCTGCTTTATCTTGCGCGCTTGTTACATTGAGAACTGCGGCGTCAAAATTACTTTGGGCTAGCTGCGCAGATAATTCAGCTTGGGCGACGGCCGCCACCAAGGCATTGACTTTGGACTCTGCAATCGCGACTGAAGCGGCTGATGCATTACTTTGATTTTGAACATCATTTCGAATTGCCATCGCAGCATCTAATTGTGCGACTGCATTTTCAAAAGCTTGTGTTGCATTTTTTAACCCAGCACCTGCACTTGTTATGGAGGATGAAATATTTGTACGTATTAAATTAGATGAATCGATACCTTGTGTCGTTGTAGTTATGGGTGATGGGGAGAGATCAAAGACTGTGCCATCATCATTAATTAGCTTTCCAGCAACATATCTACCTGAAAGATTTAAAGTAGTCATAATAATTCCCCTTACATCGCAGTGAGTTTGATCTCAAACCCCTTTATAGATGCCGGAGGATTAGGCTCCCCTTTATCTAATTACGCCATAGTATTTACGATAGTTAGGGGTAGCAATAGCCCTACAGAGGGAAAACCCTACGGATTGGGGCAGTGGAATTAGTAAAAGGTGGGGGTTCCCCTACATCGTGGGTAGCACTGCTAGCGCTGCTTTGTAATCGGTAAGGATTCGAGCCTCTCCGGGGCCGTTCACAATTGACCAACGGATGGTTCCGCTCTTATCAATTACAAAGGTTCCACGAGTAGCAAAACCACGCTCTTCTTGAAATACGCCATATTTTTTGGCAACTTCACCATGTGGCCAGAAATCAGCAAGCAATGAAAATTCATATTTTTCGGCATCTGCAAATGCTTTAAGTGAGTACATCGGATCGCACGATATTGCTAACAACTCAACTTGATCATTTTGGAATGGCGCTAAATCATCACGAAGCGCACAAAGTTCGCCGGTGCAAATTCCTGAAAATGCAAATGGATAGAAAAGAACTACAACATTTTTTTTGTCGCGGAAAGAGGCAAGTGAAACTTTCTGACCATGCTGATTTGTTAATTCGAAATCTGGTGCGACTGAACCGACCGCTGGTGAACTCATTTAATACTCCTTATTTGATTGCTACTGCTTAATGTAAAGGACTCGAAAAGTTAAAGGCTAATTACATCTTAAAGGCTTTAGCGCCGTCCTGCCTTCGGAGCCATCAACTTAGTTGCGCTCCAATCGGAACTGACCGCGAAAGATGAAGCTTGTGCCAGCCCCGCAGTTGGAGCACTATCTTGAATATCACTTGGTTCGACATGTCCTGGCCGGCCCATTTTAGGAGTTAGTAACCAGATGACGCCATTAACTGCTAAAAAAGTTAAAGAGTCAACGAGCGCATCCACTAAATCGCCATCTTCTTCTCGCCACCAAAGAAGTACAACATCGACAACTTCACCATCATCATCACCCACTGGTTGATTTCCGGAAGTTGCGAAAATTTCTTTACGTAATTCTTGATCACAATCACTATCTTCCCCGATCTCAAGAATCAGGTCTCCTGCATTGATACCCAACCGGGTAATCATCCCCGTGCTGCTCACTCACTTCCCTTCGATCGGTAGCGGCGTTACCCCGCTCTCTTCAACAGGAGTAGTCCACTACCCGAAGCGGGGATTGGCAAGTCCTTTTGGGCGAAAAGCCAAGAAAATGCTGAAATAGGGGTGAATGTGACCTATCGCAAGAAAAGGGGGAGAATACTCCGCGAAGGCTTATTTAGTTGGGGCCCGACTTGAATTTGTTGACATGGTTTACATGGTTGGAATGATTGGGGGCGACGCATGAGTGAGCAGGAACCCGGCGCGGCCGATATTCAAATGATTGATCAACTTGTTGATATCGATCCAGAAGAAACAGCTGAATGGCATCAATCTCTTGATGCGGCACTAGAAACTGGCGGACCAGTCAGAGCCCGATACTTATTATTAAGTTTGTTGCAACATGCACACGAGAAATCAATTTCCGTTTCCAATCTGCGCACCACTGATTACATCAACACCATTCCCCCACATCTCGAGCCAGAGTTTCCAGGTGATGAAGCTATCGAGCGACGGATACGTGCATTTATTAGATGGAACGCCGCGATAACTGTTCACCGTGCGCAAAGACCAGGTGTTGGAGTCGGCGGACATATCTCTACTTATGCATCATCTGCATCACTTTATGAAGTCGGCTTTAACCATTTCTTCCGCGGTAAAGATCATCCGGGTGGCGGAGACCAAATTTTTTACCAAGGACATGCAAGTCCTGGAATGTATGCGCGTGCATTTTTAGAAGGAAGATTTACCGAACATCAAATGGATGGCTTCCGTCAGGAGTTATCCCATGAAGGTGGCGGACTTTCTTCTTATCCTCATCCAAGATTGATGTCAGATTTCTGGGAATTCCCAACTGTGTCAATGGGACTCGGCCCAATCAATGCGATTTATCAAGCACGTTTCAACCGTTACTTACATGGCCGTGGAATCAAAGACACCAGCGAACAAACTGTCTGGGCTTTTCTTGGCGATGGTGAAATGGATGAGCCAGAAAGCATCGGTGCTTTATCTCTTGCAGGGCGTGAAGGTTTAGACAATTTAGTTTTTGTTATCAACTGCAATTTGCAAAGACTTGATGGTCCGGTTCGTGGCAATGGAAAAATTATTCAAGAATTGGAATCTATTTTTGGTGGCGCTGGCTGGAATGTCTTAAAAGTTGTCTGGGGCCGCGAATGGGATGAGTTGTTGTCTCAAGATCGCGAAGGCGCATTACTTGATTTAATGAATTCAACTCCAGATGGAGATTTCCAAACATTTAAATCTGAAGATGGTGCATTTATCCGTGAGAATTTCTTTGGCCGAGATCCACGCACTGCAGCAATGGTCGCAAACTGGAGTGATGAAAAGATTTGGAATTTAAAACGCGGTGGCCACGATTACAAGAAACTGTATGCGGCCTACTCTGCAGCTACGCAGAAAAATGGTAAACCAACTGTAATTCTTGCGAAAACAATTAAAGGCTGGACTTTGGGTTCACATTTCGAAGCCCGAAATTCAACCCACCAGATGAAGAAAATGACTCTGGAAGATTTGCGCGAATTTAGAGATCGTTTAGCAATTCCCTTAACTGATGAGCAGTTAGATCCAAAAACTCCTTCCTACTACCATCCAGGCAAGGATTCGCCTGAATACAAGTACATGATGGCAAGACGTCAACTACTTGGTGGCTCTATGCCACATCGCCGTAATGCTTCCCGCGCTTTGCCACAACCCCCAGATGAGAGTTATGAATCTGTAAAACGTGGATCGGGCCATCAAGAAGTCGCTACCACTATGGCATTTGTTCGATTGTTAAAAGATCTAGTTAAAGTTCCTGAACTCGGTAAACGTATTGTGCCGATTATTCCTGATGAAGCGCGAACTTTTGGAATGGATTCCCTCTTTCCAACGTTAAAAATCTATTCTCCTCATGGCCAGAAATATATTTCAGTGGATCGCGAGTTGATGCTCTCTTACAAAGAAGCAACAAATGGCGTTATCTTGCATGAAGGAATTAATGAAGCAGGATCAGTCGCATCATTTACCGCCGTTGGTTCTTCTTACTCAACACATGACGAGCCGATGATTCCGATTTACATCTTCTACTCGATGTTTGGTTTCCAGCG
This sequence comes from Actinomycetota bacterium, assembly GCA_009701305.1. Classification (GTDB taxonomy): domain Bacteria; phylum Actinomycetota; class Actinomycetes; order Nanopelagicales; family Nanopelagicaceae; genus UBA3012. The sequence goes on from WLKK01000009.1 coordinate 13,475, forward strand.
AACGGGTGATGCTTTTTGGGCTGCTGCAGATCAACTTTGTCGCGGATTTGTGATGGGTGCTACTGCTGGCCGCACGACTTTAAATGGCGAAGGTTTGCAACATGAAGATGGCCATTCACATCTACTTGCTTCTACAAATCCAGCGGTGGTTTCTTACGACCCAGCATTCGGATACGAAGTAGGACACATAATTAAAGATGGGTTGAAGCGGATGTATGGCGAAGATAGTGAAAATATCTATTACTACATCACCATTTATAACGAGCCTTATGTACAACCGGCAGAACCAGAAAATGTAGATGCTGACGGAATTATCCGCGGAATTTACAAGTACCAAGCCGCTGCTGAAAAAAGAGATTTAAATGCTCAACTTTTGGCATCTGGTGTTGGAGTTAACTGGGCCATTAAAGCTCAGAAATTACTTCTTGATGATTGGGGAGTTGCCGCCGATCTTTGGTCAGTAACTTCATGGAACGAATTGCGCCGTGATGGGTTAGAAGTCGATCGTCACAACATGATGAACCCTGAATCCCCTCGAACCGCATATATCACCACAAAATTAGCGGGCACCGTTGGTCCAGTTATTGCGGTAAGTGATTTCATGCGCGCAGTTCAAGACCAAGTTGCTCCTTGGGTTGCTAATCCATTTACCTCATTAGGAACTGATGGATTTGGTTTATCTGATACTCGAGGTGCGTTGCGCAGACATTTCCGTGTTGATGCTGAATCTATTGTTGTTGCTACTTTGGCTTCCCTTGTTCGCGAAGGAAAAGTTCAAGTTGCAACTCTTAGAGCCGCTCTTGATAAATATGCGCTGCACGACATCATGGCTGCAGACCCAGGCAACACCGAAGGATCTGGTTAATTCACTTTCTAGTTCTCTTTACGTAGAAATACTCCAGTAAAGACAAGTAGTAAGCACGGAACTAGTAGTGCAACTGTGACTGAAGTTAATTGTGCAGTGAGTGAAACAATGGTTTTTGCCACAAAAACTATTAATGTGTTTACTGAATTCATTTGAGCTATTACAACACTTGCTGGCAATTTAGAACGTCTTGTTGCTTGTGAGACAAATATCGAACCAATAAAAGAACAACCAAGTCCACCAATTAGAAATCCCGCACTTGCAATTCCGACGCCAGCCCAAATTGAATAATCAGATACCCATCGACCAGTTACAACTCCGATAGCCATTCCAACGCCACCTATTATTCCACCCCACTTAACCAATTTCACCATCGAAAACTTTTTCTCAAACCGTGCATATTGAAGTTGACCCGTAATAATTCCAATTGTGAAGATAAAAAATGGAATTACTGCTAAAGATTTAGATAAGCCCAACTCTTCACGAGTGTAAATCGAAGCCCAATCTCCGGCAGAGAACGCGAGAAGGGAACCAAATAGCAAACCTAGATTTACTATCCAATCAATTTTAAATGAGGTAAAAAATTGGGCAAACCTTACTGCATCTCTAGCTGCATCACTTTTATTTGCCGGAATTAAAATGACGTTCAACTCTTTGACAATATAAAAAAGTAATAACACTGATATTGCTGAGATAACACCGGCATGAATTTGCACTGAGATAAATTTTGCAGCAATTCCAGCTAATAAAGTTGTGGCCAGAGTCCCAACTGCAAAAAAACCTGACATTTTGGGAAGGTAACTTCTTTTTAACTCTTTTTCCATGGCAATTGCTTGTGCAGTAATTGCAGTGTTGAAAGCGGAGATACTTCCACCAATTGTCATGTTAAATAAAAGAAAATAAACTGGACTGGTGATCCAAGTTATTGCAGCAATAGCAATAAACATCCACAATCCAGAAATTATCAGAACAATACGAACGCCGTAAGCATGAACTACATGACCAATAATTAATAGCGCAAAGAAAACTCCAAATGCTCCTGTGCTAATAATTGTGCCAAATTCACCATTACTTAAACCCAAATTTTGTTTTACTTCAGAAAATCTTGGGACCCAGGACATAATTCCCAATCCAAAGGTAAAATAAAGCATTGCAAAAAGTCGACGATGTCTTTTAGTTATTGGATTCATTAAAACAGCGCTTTCGATAGGGCTGATCGAGCTGCGATCAGGATGGGTTCGGTAGGGGCGAAGTTTTGGAAAAGTTCCAAGAGATGAGTGCGGGCAATCTCCCGCTGTGCGCCCTGATTAGATGAAATAAATTTAATAAGTCGATCTAATGCCGCATCTGCCTCTCCTGCGAAGATTTCGAAATCCGCCACAAGTGCTTGAGCGTTTGCATCCTCTGGATTAGCAAGAACTGCGGCTTGGGCTGCGGCTGGATCGGCCAATGAAGTGCGTAGTAATAATTTTGCATTTGCTAATCCTTGGGTAGCTTCTGCATCTCCTGGTTTGCGGACGAGTACTTTTTCAAAAGCTGTGATGGCCGCAGGAAATTCATTATCTTCCAAAGCCTGGTCAGCAATTATTAAATCCGGATCTTCTGGAATTACTTGCTCATTTGGAACTCCATTTGATATTCCAGTCACACCTTGCTCTGCAGCAAGTTCAACCACTTTGTTTAAGACAATTTCAAGTTGATCGGGAGGAATCATTGAATCAAATAGTGGCGCAACCTGTTCGGCGATAATTGCCAGAACTGTTGGAATTGTCGTAACTCGCAGAGCTTGGGCAACAGCAGGTTGAGCATCAGCGTTTAAAACTGCAAGAGACCACCTTTGGGTTGCTTCATTATCTTTACGATGGAGTGCTTCTAATGCTTGAACTAATAATTGAGATTCTTCACTGCGAGGTGACCAAACAACCAAAATTACTGGAACTTGTTTTGAACTTGGAATAATCTCTTTTACAAGTGAGTTTTCATCAACATCACGGCGAGCGCTACCACCTGCGCTAATCGCATCTTGGGGTGGTGTTTTTTTAGCGGCTAAGGCGCTTAAATCTATCGCTCGGTTAAATTGCTGCGGCAATCCACCCGAAATACTCACTGCGCTATCCTGCCACCGATTTGCGCCATTTACGGTGGTTTTCGACCGCGCCTAGAATTTCATTAATTCCGATATTTTCTTGCGCCGATGCAATCAAGATTTCTGGTTTCCAACCATCTGCACGTGGTGATAATTCGATTGATCTAGCCAATTCTGCTGCCACATTTTCAGCCCCTGCTAAATCTCGGTCACTCTTATTAATTACGTAAATATCACCAATCTCTAAAATCCCAGCTTTTGCAGCTTGAACTCCATCACCCATGCCAGGTGCCAGTAAGACAATTACAGTGTCTACATACTTCATAATCTCAACTTCACTCTGACCAACTCCAACTGTCTCAACAATAATTTCGGTAAAGCCAGCGTTGGCCACTAATGCGATTGCTTGTGGAGTTGCGGCAGCTAATCCGCCTAAATGTCCGCGCGAACCCATCGAGCGGATATAAACCCCAGCATCCAAGTAATGCTCTTGCATTCGAATTCGATCCCCAAGTAGCGCGCCTCCAGTAATTGGCGAAGATGGATCAACTGCTAAAACCCCAACTAAATCCCCACCTCTGCGGATCGCCTTCACCAATGCTGAAGTAATAGTGGATTTACCAACTCCAGGGGAACCAGTTATGCCGATACTCCGGCTCTTTGAATGACCTTCGGCCACCAGTTGATCGGGCAATTTCCCGCCATCTTCAACCCATGAAATTGCTTTTGCTAAAGCGGGTATATCAAGGGCAATCTCGCCACGAGCAAGCGCTTCGCTATCAAAAGCCGGGTCTGGACTCACATATGACACGATACGACGCTATGAACGCTTTTGCGAGTCAACCCCCGATCATTCCTAATATTCCGGGGATTATCGGTTTTGACCATGTAGGTGTGGCAGTTGCAGATTTAAATGAGGGCATTACTTTCTATCAAAACATTTTTGGTGCAGTCTTACTTCATCAAGAAATTAACTCTGCGCAAGGGGTGCATGAAGCGATGCTCTCCATAGGTAATTCAACTTTGCAATTGTTAGCTCCCCTAACTCCCGAATCACCAATCGGAAAATTCTTAAGTAAAAATGGACCTGGAATTCAACAACTTGCGCTAACCGTAAAAGATCTACAAGCGGCTATGGATGCCGCAGTTGATCTCGGAATTAGAGTATTAAATCCAGCACCAGTGGTTGGAACTAAAGGAGCACTAATTAATTTCTTGCACCCAAAAGATTGCGGCGGAGTTCTTATCGAACTCGTTCAAGCAAAGTAAATTTCTTAAACTCTTCTTGAACTCACTAAAGTCTAAGCGCGTTGTAATCCAGTCTTCCCGGTAACACATCTGCAAAATATGATGCGGCGGCTGTTGGTAAACCAACATCTTCACCGGCTCGTTCGTTAAGAAACCAGCGATGTTCTAGCACTTCGTGAAACAACTGAGCCGGTGGTAATTTTCCACGCAATGAATCAGGCATCGAACTCATAATTGGGTTGAAGATCTCTCGTTGCCATTTTCTGGCAGTTTCACGCTCTGGTGGAAGCGGTGTTGATTCGCGCGCTCGATATCTATCGAAAGAGGCCAAGATTCGCTTTGCCTGCAACTCCTCCGCTTCGAGCCCAATCAAATTTCGTAAACGGTTTTGGTGGTAACCAGCAGCAACCAATTTTGGTTGGAAAATTAAAGCTTGCTTAGCACCATCAAGTGAAACTGAAACTTCTTCTACGGCAAAACCTAAATCTTGCAGAGCGCGCATCGCCCGTTCTACTGCTTTACGATCATTTGGATCTAACTCTTGCTTCTCTTTCAACATCGCCCAAAGTCTGCGATAACGTTTGACTACTGCTTCACTTGAACGGATCGGATCAATTCCTGGGTGCAGCAATCCACCGGATGCTAAATCATCCAACTCTGCAGCCACATTAAAGAGGGCAATCTCTAAATCATGCTCTCGCTGACCATTAGATAAGTGTTCATGAAATTCACCGGTTTCAGCATCTACTAAATAAGCAGCAAAACCATCACCATCGCGCCGAAATAAGGTATTTGATAGTGAGCAATCCCCCCACCAAAATCCCAATAGATGTAATCGAACTAATAAAAGCGAAAGCGCACTTGCCATAGTCTCGATCTCATGCGGAGTCACATTTCGCGTCAAAATAATTCGGTAAGGAAGTGAGAATGGCAGGTATCGAGTAACGATAATTGCCGGAAGTGGAAGAGCTGTTGCACTTTCGCGGCCATCAACAACTGCAATTGGTTCAACTGATGGAGCAGATCTATTTGCTAACTCCCGAAGATGTGCGTACTCACGTTTTGCGAATTCCGGGACAGTTTCCTTAATTGCAAAAACTTCGGCTTTTTCAGGTGTACCTACATTTACAAGTCGGACCACATGCCGTGAAATACCGCGCTGTGCACCAAGTTCGGCATCTTCCTCCCACTGTTCTAATGGGAGTTCCCATGGCAATGAGGTCAATAAGGCGATCTCTTCTCCAGAACCTAGAATTGTCAACGCCATAGCCATATTCTCGCCTATTTAAGTTAACGGGAGTTAAACTCACCCTTATGGCCTCAAAATCTGGCGCAGATCCATCATTTGGTGAGCCTGGCGCTCCATTTAATCAAAGCCATCCCTTCTACTTTGGTTTTATCGCAGCTCTCGGAGCGCTGAGTGCGATAGTTCTGATGCGCGCGCTTGCTTCAGTAAGTCAAGTTTTCGTACTGCTCGTTGTAGCCATGTTTTTAGCTATGGGATTAAACCCCGCAGTTGAGGCAATTAGAAGACGTGGGTTAAAAAGGTCAAATGCCGTTGCTGTCGTGTTCGCTTGTGTAATTGGATTTGCAATTCTCTTTGGATATTTGGTTATTCCACCGATCGTTTCTCAGAGCAATCAACTTATTGCTTCTTCGCCAGAATTATTAAATAACTTAACCAAAAATCCAACAATCGCACATTTAAATGAACAGTATGGAGTTATCGATACACTGCAAAGTAAGTTGCAACTTTGGATCAAAGATGGAAAATTTGTGTTGACAGCTTTTGGTGGAATCGTTGGAGTTGGAAAATCAGTATTGTCTGGAGCATTTTCAGCCCTAACAATTATCGTACTGACTCTTTATTTTTTAACTTCACTTCCGCAGATAACTAAGATCGCATACCGCTTGGCTCCAGCTTCGCGTCGTGAGCGAATTGCAAATATCTCAGATGCAATCATCGCTCGAATTGGTACTTTTGTCGGAAGCCAAGTTTCAATTTCTGCATTAGCAGCAGTAGTGATGTTTGTGGTCGGAGAAATACTCCGAATTCCTTATGCAACTTCAATTGCCATGGTCGTTTTTGTTGCTGCTTTAATCCCTTTAGTTGGCCATTTTATTGCGGGATCAATTTTTACAATTGTGGCCACTGCTCAAACCCCAACTACTGGTTTAGTGGCATTTATTATTTATGTACTTTACGTACAAATTGAGAATTACATAATTGCACCGAGAATCATGAAGCGTTCTCTCTCTATACCTGGAATAGTCACCATAGTTTCAGCATTAATTGGAACATCGCTTCTTGGATTAGTTGGCGGTTTGCTTGCGGTCCCAGTCGCCGCTGCGGTTATTTTGATTTTAGAAGAGGTTGTTTTCCCACGTGCTGAAAAAAGTTAATACTCTGTAGGTAGTGGGGCTTTGGCGGGATTCACAATTTTAGTAATTTCATTCAACACCCGATAAACATAGGGTTCACCCACCCAAAGATGCTTTGCTCCATCAACTGCGATGATTTCAATCTGTGTTAGTGGCGCAAAAGCAGTTATCGCTGCTTTTGGCTTCAAGTAATCATCAAACTCCGGAACAAGAGCAATAACCGGCCGGCCATCATTTGCCCACCATTGCAGATCACTTAACCCTGATGTACGCAAGGGAGGGCTAAGTAAAATCAAACCTTTAACTCGCGGATCTCTGGCATGACGAAGTGCTAAATCTGTTCCGAAAGACCAACCAACTATCCAAATATTTTGCGAATCAGAATTATCAGAATTATCAGAATTAGTTGCTGCAAAATCTATTGCTGCTTGCACATCATGGATTTCACCATCACCATTTTCAAAATGGCCGTCGCTAAGTCCAGCTTCACTCTCTGTTCCACGCGAGTTGAAACGCAAGATAGTTAAATCAGCTAACTCTGGCAAACGTGCTGCGGCTTTACGGAAGATGTGACTATCCATCATTCCGCCAGCTGTTGGCAAAGGGTGCAACATCACCAAAATTCCGGCACTAACTTTTAGTGGCCGTGCGATTTCGGCCACCAAATTTAAGCCATCAGAGGTCAACAACTTAAATGGTTCACGAAGCGCTGGGAGCACAGTGCTTGCTCTGATCAGTTCGCTCATTCTCTAATTATGCGCTAACACAGATAAGGAAATTACTTATTTATTGCTTTATTGCTGAAAAGTGTGGCGAACTGAGATGATTAGCAGATGTCCCAAACCGCAGATTCAACTTTTGCTACCCACTACCCGGCAACTGGTGCTGTTTTCGCAAATTATCCAAATACTTCAGCGAACCAGGTTCAAGAAGCTATTGAGCGCGCTCGTAAATCCCAAATTTGGTGGGCCTCCCAAAGTGGCCACAGTCGCCGGAAAATGCTCTTGGCTTGGAATCAGCTTTTAACAAAACGTATTGACGAGGGTGCTCAATTAGTTTCTGCCGAGACGGGAAAACCATTTAGCGATGCGAAACTTGAAACTTCACTTGCGATTGGTCACCTTGGTTGGGCGGCACGCAAAGCTAGTTTTTATTTGAAAACCACTAAACGCTCACCTGGATTGTTAATGGCAAATATGTCTGCGCAAGTTGAGCGATCTCCATTTGGCGTTGTCGGCATTATCGGTCCATGGAATTATCCAATTTTCACCCCAATGGGATCAATCGCGTACGCATTAGCTGCAGGTAATACGGTGGTATTCAAACCCAGTGAATACACACCTGCTGTTGCAATATGGCTTGAAGCAACGCTTCGTGAAGTACACCCGGAGCATGACCTTTTAACAGTAATTCCGGGTTTGCCAGAAACTGGGAGATTTTTAACAACAGCTACATCTGGAGTAGATAAAATTTCATTTACTGGATCTACAGTGACTGCGAAAAAAGTTGCTGCTGTTTGTGTCGAGAAGATGATTCCTTTTGTACTTGAATGCGGCGGTAAAGATCCGGTAATTATTGATAAAGATGCAAATTTAGATCTTGCGGCTGAATTTACCTTGTGGTCTGGAATGTCAAACAGCGGTCAAACATGCATTAGTGCAGAACGGGTATATGTGCATGAAGTAGTCGCTGATAAATTTATTGAACTATTAAAATCTAAAGCAAATGCAATATCCGCAGGTATCAATTATGGACCCGCAACTATGCCTCGTCAGTTAGATATAATTCAATCTCATATTAATAGTGCTCTACATGATGGCGGCTCAGCAATTGTTGGCGGATCTGACTCAGTGCATAAGCCTTTTGTAGATCCAGTAATTATCTGTGAAGTAGATGAATCTTCACCTGCGATCACCGAAGAAACCTTTGGACCAGTCTTGATTGTAAATCGCGTTCCAACTATGGATGAAGCAATAAAAAGATCTAACGCCACCTCATACGGTTTGGCTGCTGCTGTTTGGTCTAAACACCATGGTCATGAAATTGCCACACAACTTAAATGTGGCATGGTTTCTATCAATTCAGCAATCTCCTTTGCTGCTATTGCATCGTTGCCCTTTGGTGGTGTTAAAAATAGTGGAATGGGGCGAATTCACGGGCCTGAAGGATTACTTGAATTTACCTATCCGCGTTCAGTTGTAAAACCGTACTTTCAATTACCTTTACAATTTACTACATTTAACAGAACTGCTCGAGCAGATAAAATAATTACCGGAATTGTAAAATTGTTACATGGGAAAAGTATTGGATAAATTATTTTGTAGTTAATATCTTGGGGCATTACGCGTTCGTTCAATCTTCGGTGCCCGGCGATTGCGAGATTCCCAACAAGGTGTATGCCAGTGTCGTCTAGTTTCGGCATCATCTTCAGCCCAAGCAACAACATGTGGCGTGCCTCTACGTATCTCTTGATCGCAACCTGGGCAGCGATAAACTTTGCTTGAACTAGAGCCGGTAATTCTTCTTACTCGGTAACCATCTTCAAGGGTTTCATTGGATGGATTTATTTCACGCTCGCCATCATCATCACTAGGGGTACGGCGATGTTTACGAGGGCTCACTCTCCAATTCTTACCTACTTTTCAATCTGGATTACCCCCCGCCTTGCCGATATGGCAAAGTAGGGAGTGTGAGTTCAACTTCCTCAGCCATTGAAGTCCACGGACTCTTGAAGAGCTACCCAAATCATGTCGCAGTAGCCGGAATAGATCTTGAAGTTAAAAGTGGCGAGATATTTGCACTGCTTGGACCAAATGGTGCCGGTAAAACTACAACGGTTGAGATCCTTGAAGGTTATCGATCTCGTGATGGTGGCTCGATATCCGTGCTTGGGGTTGACCCCGCAAATACTGATCTTCGGGCATGGAGAGATCGAATCGGAATAGTTTTACAATCCACAAAAGATGCGGCTGATTTAACTGTTGAAGAAGCAATCTCACATTTCGCTGGTTATTACTCCAATCCGAAAGATGTCGATCAAGTAATAACAGCGGTTGGTTTAAGTGAAAAACGTAAAGCCAAAGGTGAGCAACTCTCTGGTGGGCAACGCCGCAGGTTGGATGTCGCACTTGGAATTCTTGGCAACCCGGAGCTGCTCTTTTTAGATGAACCAACTACCGGGTTTGACCCTGAAGCAAGACGAGCCTTCTGGGATTTAATTCGCCAACTCAAAAATGATGGCACCACAATATTAATGACAACGCATTACTTGGATGAGGCTGAAGCACTTGCAGATCGTTTAGCAGTAATGACAAATGGAAAAATCCTGGAAGTTTCTACACCAGCATTACTTGGTGGGCGGGCGCGGGCAAAAGCTCGAGTAAGTTGGAGTGAAAATGGCAAAAGTAATTTGGAGCTAACTGATTCTCCTACTCAATTTGTTAATCAGTTGAGTTCCCGTATAGATGGAGAAATTCAGGATCTTTCGGTAACCAGACCAAACCTTGAGGATATTTATCTTGAAATGATTGGTGAAAAAGTATGAGCCAATCAAAATTGCCCAGCGCTTTAAAAATTGGAATTAGCCGTGGATTTTTAGAAGTAAAACAGTTTATGAGACAACGTGAGTCAGTCGTTTTCACTTTATTATTTCCAGTTTTATTATTATTAATTTTTGGATCAGTGTTTAAAGATGAAATTGCACCTGGCGTCACATTTAGCCAGTATTTTGTAGCAGGCATGATCGCATCAGGTTTAGTCAATACTGGATTTCAACAATTAGCGATAACTATTCCGATGGAACGTGATGATGGGACTCTTAAACGCTTGCGCGGAACTCCGGCTCCGGCATCTTCATATTTTATTGGAAAAATAATATTGGTATTTGTGAGTATGAGCATTCAAGTTATTTTGTTGTTAATTTTTGGAGTTCTACTTTATGGAATCGCTCTTCCTTCTGACAGTGCGCATTGGATAACTTTTATTTGGGTAATGTTGCTTGGATTAATCAGCTCAACATTGCTAGGAATCGCCTTTTCTTCCGTTCCAAAAAGTGGTCGTGGTGCATCTGCTGTGGTTTCACCAATCGTGATCATTTTGCAATTTTTTAGTGGAGTTTTCTTTGTTTTCACCCAACTGCCAAGTTGGATGCAAAATTTTGCAGCGATCTTCCCACTCAAATGGCTCACTCAGGGAATGCGCGCGGTTTTCCTTCCTGATTCATTTGCCGCTCAAGAAGTGGCTGGCAGTTGGGAGTTAGGGAAAATCGCCTTGTTCCTCGGTATCTGGTCAATCGCCGGCTTTTTCCTAGCACTTAAAACTTTCCGGTGGGAGAAATAAGTTTGCTGGCGCTTCGAGTATTACTGGCACTCGCACTTTCCTTTGGTTCAGTTCCCGCAAATGCAGCGACCAAACCATCACCTACTCCAAAAAAGAGTGCGCCAGCAACCAAAAAGCCAGTCACAAAAAAGAAAGTAGTAGAGAAGAAACCGGTGAAAAAGAAGCCGGCTAAGAAAAAATCAGTAAAAAAGAAACCGGCTAAGAAAAAGGTCCGCAAAACTGCTAAACCGTTTCCAATTCCAAAAGCAGTATGGCCACCTAAAGGATTTAAATTAAGCAATGGGATTTACTACTCATCACCGCGAAGCGAGAAAGAATTAGTAGAACTTCTTACATCCAAAAAGGCACTTGCTGCAGATTTAATGGCTTGTAAAGAATTTATTTGCACAGTAATCCAGGTAGCTTCCGAAGAAAAATGTAGCGCTTGGCAATTTACCTCAAAAGTAATTACCTACGATGGGAAGCCCTTAGGGGATCTAATTTCACTGCGAAAAGGAAGTCAAGGTAAAATTGTAGCTACTTACTTTTTAATAAGTAAAGAGCCACTTCAAAATAATTCTGAAATAAATCGTATTATTACCACATGTATTAGAGGGCCTGTCGTTGGGGAAATACCTTCAGATCAATTTGTTAGTGTCATAACAGATGCAATTCAAGGCGAAACACAGGCTCCTGCAAGTTAATAACTTTTTACCTATTTGCTCCGGGCACCCAAAGTTCATCGCCAATCTTTTTATTTTCATACCGTGCTAATACAAAGAGCAAATCAGATAAGCGATTCAAATATTTTGCAGTAGTTGGGTTTACACCGCCACCAAATGCGTGGATCGCTGCCCAAGTGCAACGTTCTGCTCTGCGCGTAACAGTTCTGGCTACATGAAGAAGTGCGGCAGCGCCAGTTCCTCCTGGAAGAACAAATGAGCGAAGTGGTTCTAACTCTCCATTAAATTTATCTATTTGCTCTTCAAGATAATCTACTTGTGACTCTAAAATTCTAAGTGGTTCAAAAGCTGGTGAATCAATTACTGGAGTACATAAATCTGCGCCAACATCAAAAAGATCGTTTTGAACTCTAATAAGTAATTTGCCGACCTCTTCGCTAACTTCACCCAACGCTATAACCACACCGATACTTGAGTTAGCCTCATCAACTGTGGCATAAGCCTCAAGCCGTGGATCATTTTTTGAAGTTCGGCTCATATCGCCAAGGGATGTCGTGCCGTCATCGCCGGTCTTGGTATAAATACGGGTCAGGTTAACCATGCGCTAAGCCTATTCGGAGTGTTCGGTTCCCGTAACATCAACCATGTGAAACCAAACACTGACCCTCAAAAAGACGGGGCACTTCCTGATTCTGGCCGAATTCAGGTTCGTGGTGGGGCCAGATTAGCTGGCTCCGTTACGGTGACTGGTGCCAAGAATTCGGTGCTTAAGTTGATGGCAGCGGCGCTATTGGCTCCTGGAGTGCACACCTTGCGCAACATCCCGGCTATTGCCGATGTTGAAATCATGGGGGAATTACTCGCCCGGCTTGGTGCAACTTTTACCCACGATTTAGATTCAGCAATCGTTACCTTAACTATTCCAAATGAATTACATCATCGTGCAGATTATGATTTGGTGCGCAAAATGCGGGCATCTATAAATGTCCTTGGCCCATTAGTGGCTCGAACTGGTTTAGCTGAAGTTGCCCTTCCAGGTGGAGATGCAATTGGTTCACGTGGTTTAGATTTTCATATCAAAGGTTTAGAACAACTTGGTGCAGTGATTTCAAATGAGCATGGCTTTGTGATTGCTGCTGCACCTAATGGATTAGTCGGTGCCGAGATTTATTTAGATTTTCCAAGTGTCGGTGCTACTGAAAATTTATTAACTGCATCAGTTCTTGCAAATGGAGTTACCATAATTGATAACGCTGCACGCGAGCCAGATATCGTTGATCTTGGCCAAATGTTAATTTCAATGGGTGCGAAAATTGAAGGTTTAGGCTCCCCTACTTTGAAAATCACTGGCGTTAAATCTTTAAGCCCAGTAGACCACACCGCAATTCCCGATCGTATTGTTACTGGAACTTGGGCATTCGCTGCGGCTATGACAAAAGGTGACATCACGATTGTTGGAGCAAGGCCAGAAGATCTTGAATTACCACTAGATAAATTAGTCCTTGCAGGCGCAGTAGTTACGACAACTAATAATGGAATTCGTGTACATATGGAGTCCAGACCTAAGGCAGTTGATGTTGTAACACTTCCCTATCCCGGATTTCCGACAGATCTGCAACCAATGGTTATCGCCTTAAATGCAATTGCCGAAGGTTCTGCAATGGTCACCGAAAATGTTTTTGAAGGTCGCTTTATGTTTGTTAATGAACTTATGCGACTTGGTGCCGATGTGACAACAGATGGCCATCACGCATTTGTGCGCGGAAAAGAACGGTTATCTAGTGCGCCAGTTGCAGCAACTGATATTCGCGCAGGAGCTGCTTTAGTTCTTGCAGCTTTAGTTAGTGATGGAACCACAATTATTGAAGATGCGTTTCATATCGATCGTGGTTATCCAAACTTTGATGAACAGTTGCGATCACTTGGTGCAGATATAACGCGGATTTAAAAGTTCTAACTATTCGGCGCTCTCACCCAAGATTGAAACTCGATCTTTATTCACAGATAAAAAACCGCCATGAACGGTGAAAGTTGTGGCAGTTCCGTCCATACCTTTAATGCTTACTTCTCCATCAACTAAAACTCCGAGCAAAGAAGTATGCCCGGGCAAAATTCCTAAATCACCATCAAGAGTTCTGGCCGAAACCATGCTCGCTTCACCAGAGAAGATTCGCTTCTCTGGTGAGACGATTTCAACGTTTAGTGGCACTAGTTTTTCGCCAACTCTGCGGCACGGCGCTCAACATCATCAAGTCCACCGCACATAAAGAAGGCCTGCTCTGGAACGTGATCGTACTTTCCATCGGCAAGTGCTTCAAATGCTTCAATGGTGTCAGCAAGTGGTACGAATGAACCATCAAGACCGGTGAAGACTTTTGCAACGAAGGTATTTTGTGACAAGAAGCGCTGAATACGGCGAGCGCGACCTACCAAAATACGATCCTCTTCAGATAATTCGTCGATACCAAGAATTGCAATGATGTCCTGCAAATCTTTGTAACGCTGCAAGATTTGTTTGGTGCGGTTAGCAACACGGAAGTGCTTTTCGCCAATGTAACGTGGATCCAAAATACGTGAAGTTGAATCAAGTGGATCTACCGCAGGATAGATGCCAAGTTCTGAAATCGGACGAGATAGAACAGTGGTTGCATCTAAGTGCGCGAAGGTTGTGTGCGGGGCTGGGTCGGTGATGTCATCAGCAGGTACATAAATTGCCTGCATCGATGTGATCGAGTGACCGCGAGTTGAAGTAATACGCTCTTGTAACTGGCCCATTTCATCAGCAAGTGTTGGCTGGTAACCAACAGCAGATGGCATACGACCAAGCAGAGTTGATACTTCAGATCCGGCTTGGGTAAAGCGGAAGATATTGTCGATGAACAACAACACATCCTGCTTTTGTACATCACGGAAATACTCAGCCATTGTTAACGCTGAAAGTGCAACACGAAGACGGGTCCCTGGTGGCTCATCCATCTGGCCGAAGACCAATGCAGTCTTATTAATAACACCAGTTTCAGTCATTTCAAGGAAAAGGTCATTTCCTTCACGGGTACGCTCGCCAACACCGGCGAATACAGAAACACCACCGAAGTTTTCAGCTACGCGATAAATCATCTCTTGAATAAGAACAGTTTTACCTACACCAGCACCACCGAATAGACCGATCTTTCCGCCACGAACATATGGAGTTAGTAGATCGATAACTTTGATTCCGGTTTCAAACATCTCAGTCTTTGATTCAAGTTGATCAAAATCTGGAGCTTTACGGTGAATTGGCCAACGCTCTTTAATATCTAAAGATGAGGTTGGCACATCTAATGATTCTCCAAGGGTGTTAAAAACATGTCCCTTTGTTACATCACCGACGGGCACTGAGATTGCAGATCCGGTATCGCGCACTTCTGCACCACGGACCATTCCATCAGTAGGTTGCATTGAGATTGCGCGCACTAGGTTGTTACCGATGTGCTGTGCCACCTCTAAAGTGAGCAAGCGCGTCTCTCCGCTAAGGGTGACATCAATATGGAGCGCATTAAAGATCGCCGGCATCGAATCTGCTGGGAACTCTACGTCCACAACTGGTCCGATTACGCGAGCTACGCGTCCTGCGGTTTTTGTATCTGTTGCCATCTTTACTCACTCCCTGCGTTTGCAGATGCCAGCGCGTCCGCGCCGCCAACGATTTCACTGATTTCTTGGGTAATTTCGGCCTGACGAGCCGCGTTCGCAAGTCGGGTTAATGACTTGATTAACTCATCAGCGTTGTCAGTTGCTGATTTCATTGCTCTGCGGCGAGCTGCATGCTCGGAAGCTGCTGCTTGCAACATTGCGTTGTAAATACGAGCCTCAACATAACGCGGCAACAATGCATCAAGCACTGAAGCTGCTGAAGGCTCAAACTCATATAGCGGTAGCGCACCACTTGGTGGAGGTGCCGAACTCTCAACTACTTCAAGTGGAAGCATCCGTTTTGCCATTGGTTCTTGGGTAACCATTGAACGGAACTCGGTGTAAACAATATGCAACTCATCAACACCATTTTTATCTGTTTGTGCATCTGCGATAAAGGCACTGATTAATGAATCCGCAATCTCTTTCGCATGTTCATAAGTTGGGTTATCGCTAAACCCACTCCATTGACCTGAGATTGCGCGGTTGCGGAAACGGTAATAGTTAATCGCTTTTCGGCCAACTAAATATGCATTCGCTTCTATACCGCGGTTGCGAAGGAGGGAGACTAATTGGTCACCTTCTTTAATTACCGAACTTGAATAAGCACCGGCCATTCCACGGTCTGCAGAAATAATTAAGACCGCAGCGCGAATTGGCTTCTCCGATTCAGTTGTGAGTGGATGCTTAGTGCTTGAATAAGAAGCCACTGCCGAAACTGCTCGGGTTAACTCATTTGCATACGGAGTCGAGGCTTGTACGCGAGTCTGAGCTTTAACAATGCGCGAAGCAGAGATTAATTCCATAGCTTTAGTAATTTTCTTCGTCGCTTTAACTGATCGCATCCGACGACGATAAATTCGAAGTTGTGCACCCATAGCTACTCTCTACCTCCATTCATCTCTTCATCTCTTTCACATCTAATTTCACGTTAATTTAATTTACTTCTTCGCAGGTGCAACAAAACGAGTGATTTGCTCGGCGTTTTCACCAGTTAGCGCATCCGCTGCTTTTTCTTCCAAAGCTTTTGCCTCTGAAGATACAAAGCGATCAGTAAATGCAGTGATTGCTTCGGTTAGGGCTGCGACGGTGTCATCGGTTAACTCTTTAGTAGTTTCGATAACATCAATTACAGCTTTGCGATCGCGAGCTAAGAACTCTAAGAACTCAGCTTCGAAACGACGAATCTCAGCAACCGGAATCTTGTCTAGCTTTCCAGTAGTTCCAGCCCAGATTGATGCAACTTCTTGGGCAACTGAGAACGGGCTGTACTGACCCTGCTTCAAAAGTTCTACCATTCGCGCACCGCGCTCAAGTTGGGCTTTTGATGCAGCATCAAGATCAGAACCAAATGCAGCGAAAGCTTCAAGTTCGCGATACTGAGCAAGATCAAGACGCAAAC
>WLKK01000090.1 GCA_009701305.1 Actinomycetota bacterium
CCACCAACAAGTACGCCACTTACTTCATCTGGTTCTTCTTGACGGCGTAGTACAGCGCGAACTCTGGCGATCAACTCTCTTGAAGAATAAGGCTTAGTCACATAATCATCAGCACCAAGTTCAAGGCCAACAACTTTATCTACCTCAGTATCTTTGGCAGTTAGCATGATGATTGGAACTTGTGAACGAGTTCTGATCTGTCGGCAAACCTCTGTTCCACTTAGCCCGGGAAGCATTAAATCTAAAAGAATTAGATCTGCGCCACCCTTTTCAAACTCTGCTATTGCTTTTGGACCAGAGTCTGCGATGACCGTTTCGAAACCCTCTTTTTGTAGCAAGAACGCAAGAGCATCAGAAAATGAATCCTCATCTTCAACAACTAATATTTTGGTCACTAGATCTCCTTCATTAATAGGTCATCTTCAGCTAGTGGCAATCGCAGAGTGAAAGTACTGCCTTCGCCCACCTGACTCCATACAGAAACATCCCCACCATGGTTTGCAACTACATGTTTTACAATTGAAAGTCCTAAACCGGTACCGCCAGTCTCTCTAGATCTGGCCGGGTCAACTCGGTAAAACCTTTCAAAAATTCGTTCTTGGTCACGTTCTGCAATTCCTATTCCTTGATCTTTAATAACTATCTCAACAAGTTTTTCAATTACGCGCGCAGAAATTGTAACTTTAGTTTTCTCCGGGCTGTAATTTATGGCATTTTCAATTAAATTATGAAGGGCCATAACCAACTGTTCCCTATCTCCAAATACATTCACTTCTATTTCTGCATCAAATGAAACAAAAATTCCACGCGCATCTGCATTAGTTTGGCTTTGATCCACAGCACTCTTTATCGCCCATGAAATATCGACCGCAGAAGCAGCAGCATCAGTTAACGGATCGGCATCTTGTAGCCGTGAAAGTGAAATAATCTGTTGAACTAACTCGGTTAATCGATTTGCAGTCTCACCCATCTTTACCGCGAAATGTTTGACCATTGCAGGGTCATCGCTGGCTTGCAAAACTGCTTCACTCAAAATTGAAAGCGCGCCAATTGGAGTTTTAAGTTCATGCGAAATATTTGCCACGAAATCCCGACGGACCGCATCAATGCGATCGGCTTCACTCACATCATCTGCTAAAACTAAAATCATTCCGTCATTGCCAAGTGGCGTAACTTTTACTTGTAAATTTTTTACACCTTCACCGACTGGACCACGTGGAATTTCTACATCGCCCTCTTGGCTCTGATCAGTGCGGCGAACGACGCGGATTAGAGCAAGCAACTCTTCACTAAACAACCTTCCATCTTTAATAAGTCCAATTTGCAATGCAGCGGCGGATGAATACAGCACTGCATCCCCCGGAGCTAGGACAACAGATGCCGAGTCCAAAGTTTCTAGCACTTCAATAACTCCACCTGAGAGCTCGTTTTGCGAGCCTTCCGGTTTGAGTATCTTTCGTCGAGCTAGTGGCATATCTATATCGTAGAGAGTCTGGCTTCTCATCTACCCAGTCCGCTCACATCTAAGAGGCAGAAGTGGTAAAAATTCAGGGCTCGTTCAGCCGATGTTCACCCAGATCCCTCCTCTTAACCCCTCTCCGAAGTAAAGTTCACGCATGCGCGACGCCTTCCATGAAGAGTTAGATGCCATTAATGAGACCCTGGCTGATTTAAGCAGGCGGGTCCAGAAGGCTATGGAACAAGCTACTCATGCGCTTTTGACCGCTGACCTTGCCCTCGCCGAACAAGTCATCGCTGAAGATAACCAAATTGATGAAATTCAACATGCACTTGATGCGCAAACAATTGATTTGATGGCAAGACAACAACCTGTTGCTAGTGACTTACGCGCACTGGTGGTTTCTCTTCGTATGAGTGCCGACCTGGAACGTATGGGAGACCTCGCGCATCACGTAGCAAAATCTGCGCGAATGCGTTATCCCGCAACAGCTGTTCCTCCAGAACTTTTATTGACTGTACAAGAAATGGGCGCTGCTGCAACAAAAATTTGCAAGAAGACCACTGAGATAATTTCAAGTAGAGATACAAAGATGGCGCTTGAACTTGAAAAAGATGATGATGAAATGGATTTACTTCACCGCAAACTTTTCACAGCGCTGCTAGATGATACTTGGCCTCACGGAATTGAAACGGCTATCGATATGACATTAATTGGTAGATATTACGAGCGTTTTGGTGACCATGCAGTTTCTATTTCGCGCCGCGTTTATTTTATGGTTACTGGAGAATACGCATCTGAAGAGTAGTTTTATTTGCGTCCTTGATTGGCAACAGTCTCGATTGCCGACTTGGCTGCGGCGGGATCCAGATATTCCCCACCGATTTTTATTGGCTTGAAATCATCAGCTAACTCGTACATTAATGGGATCCCCGTTGGAATATTGAGTGCGGCGATATCTTGGTCGCTGATTCCATCTAAATGCTTCACAAGCGCTCTAAGTGAGTTTCCATGAGCAGTAATTAAAGTAACTTTCCCACTTTTTAGATCAGGAATAATCTCTTGCTCCCAATAAGGAATTAACCTTTGGACAACATCTTTTAAACATTCAGTTTTAGGAATCAGATTCCCCAACTCCTGATATCGCGGATCATTAACTTGACTAAATTCGTCGCCATCTGCAATTGGAGGTGGTGGAACATCAAATGATCTGCGCCATAACTGGAATTGCTCGTCGCCATATTGAGCAAGAGTCGCTTTCTTATCTTTTCCTTGCAGGGCCCCGTAATGGCGCTCATTTAATTTCCAAGATCTGCGTACTGGAATCCAATGACGTTCGGCTTCATTCAACGCAATTTCTGCAGTATTTATGGCCCGCCGTAAAAGTGAAGTGTGTAAAAGCTCAGGTAATAAATTGTGTTCCTTGAACAATTCTCCGGCTCGTACCGCTTCTTGTTCGCCTTTTTGAGTTAATCGCACATCTACCCAGCCAGTGAATAGATTTTTTTCATTCCACGCACTTTCTCCGTGACGAAGCAGGATTAATTTGTAGGCCATGCAGTGAATCCTACCTTTCAGCCTCAACAAGATGCGCGAAGGCTTTCAAATTTTCCATCGATTCCCCACGACTTAAGCGCCAAGCCCACTCACGTCTGATTGCATCCGCAAAACCCATTTCAAGCAATGTGTTAAAAGTTGTATCGCAATACTCGAGGACTGCTCCAAATATCCGATCTAGCTCGCTTAAAGTTACCGAGGAAAGTGGCAATCGTCCAACTAAATAAATATCCCCTAATTCATTTACAGCGTAAGAGAGTGCATAAAGATTAATATTTTTATGAAGTAACCACTCATGAATCTGGCTTTGATTTTGATCGGGTTTTCGAATTACGAAAGCATTAATACTCAAAGAGTGCTGACCAATTATTAACACACAATGCGTGTGTAACTTTTTGATTCCTGGCAAAGTAACAATAATTGTATTTTTAAGCGGTTCTTCAAACTCTAATTTATGTTCGGCAATACTTTCAAGGATGGTTTCACGCGCGCCCATCATGATCACGCAAGAAAACGGTTTGATGCGCTATTTGGTTTACTCAATAATTGATCATAAATATCTAATGTTCCACGTGCAGTGTTTTCCCAATCAAAACGTTTTGAATGTTCAAGTGCGCCCATCGAAAGCAAGATTCGACGTTGCGGTTCATGCAATAGCCGACTTATAACGGAACTCCATGCTTTTGGATCATGACCATCAACTAATGAGCCGGAAAAGCCATCTGAGACCGCGGTGCGAAGTCCACCAACTGCAGCAGCGATTACCGGAGTACCACAGGCTTGTGCCTCTAGTGCAACCAGGCCAAAGGATTCGCTATAGCTCGGGACACAAACTAAATCTGAAGCTCGATACCAATCCGGAAGGTTTTCTTGCGAAGCAGGTTCAATAAATCTAACCGAACCAGAAATGCCTAACCAATTTGCCAACTCTTTCAATCTGTTTAATTCATTTAGCCCAGAACCAGATGCACCACCAATAATTAAAACTAATAATTTTGAACGCAAATTTTGGTCGTGAGTTAACAGTTCGGCTGCAGTTTGAATCAATACTTCTGGACCCTTATGAGGTTGAAGGCGGCCAACAAAGGTAAGGATTTGGGCATCCTTTGGTAATCCGAGTCTGGTACGTGCTTCGCGCTTTCCACCACCAGGAGAAAAACGGTTTAAATCCACTCCAGGTGAGACCACATGAACTAAATCAGGGCAAGCGTGATAAAGACCTACTAAATTTGCTGCCTCTGCATCTGTATTTGCAATTAATGCACTTGCTGCATTTACAACTTGCTCTTCTCCGATTGCACGTGCCATCGGCTCAGGCTTTTCATTTTCGGCAAGTGCTAAGTTCTTAACTTTTGCCATTGTGTGCATCGTATGCACTAATGGAATTTTCCATCTTTCTGCAGCAAGCCATCCGACTTGTCCTGAAATCCAATAATGTGAATGGATTAAGTCATATCTACCTTTTGGAAAAGCAGCTTCCACACGCATTAACTCTGACGCCATCGCGCACATCTGTGAAGGTAAATCTTCTTTTGCTAAACCTTGGTAGGGACCAGCTGTTATGTGTCGAACATTTACGCCATCAGCAATTTCAACTACATCTGGTAAATCGGAAGAGTTTGCTCTCGTAAAGATATCAACTTCAATTCCAGC
>WLKK01000091.1 GCA_009701305.1 Actinomycetota bacterium
AGGTGCCACACAATCATTTGGGACGCATGGCCGATGGATCCAAGCACGAATATTTCCACCACCTTTTATTGTTCGTGGTGAGATTAAATAAATCCCATCCCCAGTGAATTTGTCACTACTCAAGGTTGCATTTTGCAATATCGGAGCGGGCAATCCCAAGGAAATTTCACCAGCTGACAATGGGTAATTCAAAATTGGAGTCCCAAGATAAATTGTTAGCACCTGCCCCGCAGCTATTTTAGTACCAGTAGTAAAGGCAAACTTTTCATCTCTTAAATCAAGAGAAGTATCACGAATGCTCCACTTTGAAATATCAATCTCTTTTTCTGTTTTATTGTGCAAAAGGGCATATTCGCCAAATGCATTTTCATTACTTAAGAGAGAATCACTATTAACCCAGAGTTCTATTGAATCCAAAGGTGTTGAATCATTTGGACAAAGAGTCTTAGACCACAATCCAGTTTTTGCTTCGGCTGCGGCATTTAATAAAGTTAAATACTCTAAATTATGAAAATATTCATTTGTAGAGTTTGGAAACCAGAGCGATAAACCCGCGGCTAATAATTTAGCTTGTACATCAATTGTAAATTTTCCTTCACTATCTTTTGCATAAATTGTTCTAAATGGTCGGGCAACTTCTTCGTAATTGTTAGATGAAGCATAATTGCTTGCCCGCAACTGTACTTCACTACCAATTGGCAACATTTTTCTCATCAAGTTTGTCGCTTCATCTGCTCCACATTGTGAAATATGATCAGACTTAGATGTTTCAGTTGCCTGAATTCCAATCTGCCGGACTTCTAGTACCCCACGACAGGTTTTCACTTCAACTGTATCGCCGTCGGTTACCGCTTGAACGGTTCCAGTCTCCCAAATGCTTTCACCGCCAAATTCAATACCCGGTGGGCATTCAACTGGAGGGGTCAACGTGAGCCTGCTGTTTGCAGTCTCCTTAATTAAGATAACAGCATCATCAATCGCTTTATGCAAAGCCAGAAGTTGATTCATTAATGCTGATATTTGTGCAGATATTTTGGTGAGTGTTGAAACTTTTTGCTGTAATCGAGTGCGCGTTGAATCCAAATAGATTTTTTGCTCAGCCAATGTATCTCCTGGCGGATCAGCCTTCACTTGCAAGAAATCTTCGTAGGCCGGAATCGATTCTTCCGTGGCAATTTTTAAGGCACTTATTTGTTGATCAATTTTTGATTTCAAATCGATTCTTGTTTGCGCAGATGTTGAAATACTTGGTACCACTTCTGCTGCCTCTGATTGCCAGGCAAGATTGATACTCGCTAAGTAAGTACACAATAGGAAAGCTATAAGTGATCTTTTTTTCATGAGAGTGTTAGTGCTAATGCAGCAGCTAAAGCTAGAACAACTCCAGTAATTTGGATCTTATGCAACCGTTCATGCAAAATAAATCTGGCAAGAATTGCAGTTGTTGCTGGATATAAAGATCCAAGTACGGCGACTATGGCCAGCATTCCATTTTGCGAGGCAATTTGAAATATTCCATTTGCGCCTGCATCAAGTACACCTGAAATGATAACCAGTGCCCAAGGATAATTACCGCGCTCAAATTTACGAACAGTTGTTAATACAACGCCAAGTACCAGTATTGATGAGAACCAACGTGCGATTGTTGCGGTCCAAATTCCAGAATCATCACTAGATGTTCCTATCAAAGTTAAATAGGTACCGATTAAAGTTCCACTAGTAAGGGATATGACAATTGTTGAAAATGCCACTTTTTGATGTGCATTTACTTCTTGACTAACAAGAATTACGGCTATTGCTGCGGCAATTATTCCAATTACTGCAAGCGGACTTAGGGTTTCACCATTTAACAATCCTGAAAATACTGGAATCGCGGCAGACATTACTGCCGTTATTGGAGAAACAATTCCCATCGGCCCGCGTTTGAGCGCTGCATAGAGACACCCAATCGCTGTGGCTCCAATAGCGCCAGCCAATGCTCCAATTAAAAATGTTTCACTACTTAATTCACCTGGCACCAGAAAAATTGCAACGCCAGTTAGTACTACAGCACCCACTGGGTAAGCAATGACTAAGACCTGCATTACTGATCTTTTACGTGAGGCTATTCCTCCCATAAAATCAGCAACACCCCAGGTTAAGCTGGAAAGTAACGCTAACGCTGCGCCCACTACACTTCCTTCACTGGTTCCACTGGTTCCACTGGTTCCACTGGTTCCACTGGTTCCACTGGTTCCACTGGTTCCATAGGTCTCTACAGGCTTTCTGACAACTTCGCTTTGCTAATGCTAACAAGGAAGATTGGGTATCGCTGATACAAATGAGTGACCCGGGCGCAGGAGAGTTCTACCCATTTATTGGTGTTGGGCCGCACCCAAAACCTTGGCCTGTGGGTGAGCAATTTGATCCAGAACTGCTCGAAAATGGCGATCAGCGAAATGTTTTAGATGAATATCGCTATTGGAGTGTCGCTGCGATAGTTGCAGATCTAGATACAAAACGAACTCCACTTCATATTGCAGTTGAAAATTGGAAACACGATTTAAATATTGGTTCCTTAATCAGGACAGCAAATGCTTTTAACGTTGGTGGCGTCCATATTGTTGGCAAGCGTGATTGGAATAAGCGCGGAGCAATGGTCACTGATCGGTATTTAACCGTACATAACCATGCAAGTATCGCTGAGTTCGCAGAATGGGCGACTGAAAATAAGTTACCGATAATTGGAATTGATAATATCGAAGTTAGTCTTCCGCTAGAAAATCGTCCACTGCCAGAACTTTGCATTTTGTTTTTTGGTCAAGAAGGATCCGGTATGTCAGATGAAGCGGTTTCGATTTGTCGCGAAGTCCTCGCAATAAATCAATATGGCTCTACCAGATCAATTAATGCATCAGCCGCAGGAGCTATTGCAATGTACGCCTGGGGTTTACAACACCTATCCTCAGAAAACGGCAATTAAGATCACCGTAGTTATTAAAGATTTCTTGGTAACTTACGAAGGTGTCGACCTTGAGCGATTGCACTTCCAGCTAAAACTATTAAACCGCCAACCGGTTCATTCCATGAGAAAGATTCACCGAGAAAAGATATTCCTATCGCTACCGCGACAATTGGCGTTAAATAAGTGACGCTAGAAGCGATTGAACTCCCGGCTAATTCAATAATTCTAAAATTCCAGATGTATGCGATTCCAGAGCCAAAAATTCCAAGTGCTAAAACCGACAAAACTGGCAATAGTAAATATCTATCTTCAGCTATTCCATCAATTAAATAAAAAGGCAACAGTGTAATCGCAGCCATGGATACTTGAATCGTGGCGAGTGCTTCTGGTTGTAATTTACGAGGCATAATAAATCGAGTTGAAAATGGAAATGAAAGCCCATAACAACTAACTGCAATCAAAAGTGCGCCAATTGCCCAAGGGGCGTTGCTACCTAATCCACGCCAAACTCCAAATACAGTTGCGACTCCCGAGAATCCTATTAAAATACCAATAACTTGATAACTTTTAACTTTCTCTTTGCGAAAAAAAATAAAAATCGCTAACAGAGTCGTTAGTGGTGTGGTTGCATTTACGATTCCTGCGAGAACCGATGTCACTTCTGTTTGCGCGAGTGCAAATAGAATGCCTGGAAAGACATTAAGTAAAAGTGAAACTACCCAAAGTTGAAACCACAATTTTTTATCTTTTGGGATAGCTACTTTTTTAAAATAGACAACCACCCAAAGCGCTAATGCTCCCAGTGCGCACCGCGCAAAAGCCACTCCGATAGGAGTTAAAAAAGTTAAGCCTTGTTCAATAAAAAGAAATGAACAACCCCAAACAAATCCAAGTGCTAAATAAATCGGCACCCAGCTCTTTTGAGTTGGTGCTGTTGTGCTCACCTACTTATTCTACAATTTCCAAACTGTCGCGTAGATGGCGGCCCTGTGAAATTGCAGTCCCGACTAAAACCACTAATCCACCAACTGGTTCATTCCAGGTAATTGGTTCACCCAAGAGGATAACGCCGGCTATGACGGCGACTATAGGGGTCATATATGCAACAGTACTTGTGACAGAACTACCAACAATTGAAAGCAATCTAAAATGCCAAATCGGTGCTAATCCTGAAGTTATCGCACCCAAAGCAATAACCGAAATTATTGAGATTGGCATAAATTCAAATTTCTTTATGCCCCCCATTATGAAAAAGGGCAACAGAATAAGCCCGCCAAAAGTTACTTGCAACACAGCCAGAACTTCCGGTCTTGCTTTACGCGGAAATACAAATTTAGTTGTGTACGGATATGTAATCCCATAAAAAGTAACAGCAACAACCAATGCCCCGATTGCCCAAGGCGCGTTATCTCCGATACCTCTCCAGATTCCAAAAACAGTTGCAACACCTATAAAACCGATAAACAAACCTAAAACTTGATGGCTTTTGATTTTCTCATGCCTAAAAAAGAACATGATTGCCAACAATGTAGTCAGGGGAGTAGTTGAGTTAATTATCCCGGCAAGAACCGAAGTTACATTGGTCTGCGCGAGTGCGATTAACGTTCCCGGAATTACATTTGTCATTAGGGCAAGCGCAAATACATGCATCCATAATTTTCGATCACGTGG
>WLKK01000092.1 GCA_009701305.1 Actinomycetota bacterium
CCAATAATCATGATCGATGAGGCGTTAGAACATCTCATCAAAGGGATTGTTGATAATCCTGCTGAAGTAGCTGTAGCTGAAAAAAATGGTCGTCGTGGATTAACTTATGAAGTGCGCGTACACCCAGAAGATATTGGCAAAGTAATCGGGCGCAATGGACGCACTGCAAAAGCTCTTCGCACTGTTGCAAGCGCACTTGCTCGTCGCCCAATCCGGGTAGATCTGCTCGAAGCAGACGAATAAAAATGCTCCTGATCGTGGGCCGCATCGGTCGCGTTCACGGAGTGCGTGGCGAAGTTACCGTCGAAGTACGCACAGATTCACCTGAAGAGCGTTTTCAAGTTGGTACAGCTATTGCAACAGATCCTTCCAAATTTGGCCCGTTAACAATTACTGGACAACGTTGGCACAATGGAATTTTGCTCTTAACTTTTGATGGCGTATCTGATCGCGGAGCTGCAGAGAAGATAAAAAATGTATTGCTTATGGCTGATGTTGATATTGCCGAAAGTGATGCTGATGAATTTCACGTTCAGCTTTTAATTGGCTCTACTATTGAATTAATTGATGGAACAGTTCTTGGAACTATCGATGATGTGCTAACTACCAAAGGGCAAAACTTACTTTCGTTTATGCGCGGCGGGAAACAAGTGCTAATTCCATTTGTAAAAGCCATAGTTCCAACAGTTGATATCGCAGGACGCAAAGTTGTGATTACACCACCAGAGGGGTTACTTGATGAAAATTGATTTAATCTCGATTTTTCCAGATTACTTTGCTCCGCTAAAACTTTCATTGATTGGCAAAGCAGAACAAGATGGTTTGTTAAAAATTGAAATTCATGACTTGCGAGATTTCACATCTGACGTACATCGCACCGTTGATGACACTCCATATGGTGGTGGAGCGGGGATGGTTATGAAAGCTCAACCTTGGGGCGATGCCACAGATGCAATCATAGAAAATGATCCACAGGTGATTGTGATTGTCCCGACGCCATCAGGTCAGGTACTCACGCAAGAGATAGCCGAACAACTTTCAACTGCAGATCATTTACTTTTTCTATGTGGAAGATATGAAGGCATAGATGCTCGAGTAATGACCGACTTAAGTGCGCGCGTTGATCTGCGCGAGGTGTCAATTGGGGATTATGTTTTAGCCGGCGGTGAAGTTGCCGCCTTAGTGATGATTGAAGCGATAACTAGGTTGATTCCTGGGGTACTTGGAAATGCCGCGTCTTTGATCGAGGAGTCCCATTCGCTAGTGCAAGATAATCAGACCTTGCTTGAGTACCCAAATTTCACTAAGCCGCCGGTCTGGCGCGGCCTTCAGGTGCCCGATGTGCTTACCTCAGGTAATCATGGGGAGATCGCTAAATGGCGGGCTGCTCAAGCGGTGGCACGTACCGAGAAGATTAAGCAGGTCAAGCCTCCTGAGGGAGCGCAGTAGCGCACCAGAAGAGGCAGTTTTGGGGATTACCCCTTCTTGAGGCAGAATACGCAAGTAGTTGCAGCACCACTCGATCGAGTCGCCCCGCCGCAGGGGGTAGCGAATCTCGATAGTTGATCGGGTTAGTTCAAGTAAGGCGCTCGTCCCGCGGCGATCTCCTTCCAGATCTTTTAAGAATGCAGGTATTAGAAATGAATATTCTTGACTCCTTAGATGCTGCCTCACTTCGCAGCGATATCCCAACTTTCCGCTCTGGCGATGAACTTAAAGTTCACGTACGTGTTATTGAAGGAAGCAAAAGTCGTATCCAGGTTTTCCAAGGTTTAGTAATTAGTCGCAGCGGCAGTGGAGTTCGTGAAACTTTCACCATCCGCAAAATTTCATATGGTGTTGGAGTTGAACGTACCTTCCCAGTCCACACTCCTGTAATTGAGAAGATTGAAGTTGTTCGACGTGGAGATGTGCGTCGTGCCAAACTTTATTATCTGCGCGAGTTGCGCGGAAAAGCTGCCAAAATTCGTGAGCGTCGTGGCGAAGTTCCTTCAACTGGTACCCCAGTTAGCGCAGTTACCTCAGCTCCTGTTTCTGAAGTGAGTGAAGTCACTGAAGCAAATGAAGTGGCAGCAGCTACCGAAGAGAGTTAATCCAAGTGAAATTCCCTGCGAAGGGCTCACTCCTTCGTGAAATTCCACTGCTTGTCGTTGTTTCTTTAATAATTTCAATCTTTATTAAAGCATTTTTGATACAAGCATTTTATATTCCATCTGGTTCGATGGAACAAACTCTAAAGATCAATGATCGAGTTGTGGTGAACAAATTTAGTAATTTTTTTACTGAGGTAAAACGTGGAGATGTATTAGTTTTCCGCGACCCCGGAGGATGGCTGCCTGAAAATTTGCCAGAAAACCGCGGTACAGCTATCCGAATACTTCGAAGTGGTTTGGTTTATGTGGGATTGCTTCCAGATCCGGCAAAGCAACATCTAATTAAACGTGTCATCGGTGTAGCTGGAGATGAAGTTGTTTGTTGTACTGATAAAAAGTTAAGCATTAACGGTGTAGTAATTAAAGAGAATTATCTCTACCCAGGAAATAATCCAAGCGAATTAGAGTTTCGAGTTACCGTGCCTAAAGGTTTTGTTTGGGCGATGGGAGATCACCGCGCTGCAAGTGAAGATTCTAGGTATCACCAAGAAGATCCACGCAAAGGCATGGTTCCACTTTCAGCAGTTGTCGGGCGAGCAGTGGCGATTGTTTGGCCACCAAGAAATGCCAGTTTTCTTCCAGAGCCAGATGTACTAAAAAATATTCCAGTGCGTCAGTCAAATCCTGCAACAAAAACCACAACAAAATAAGAAAAAAACGAAATGGGCAAAAGTAAAAGCTCAACTGTTGAAGAAACTCTTTGGGCAAACGGATTTGTGCGAATTGTTGGAGTAGATGAGGCTGGGCGTGGTGCATACGCTGGACCATTAGTAGTTGCCGCGGTAATTCTTGATCCAGAGAATCCACTTTCGAAAGTAGGAGATTCAAAGAAATTTACGCCGAAAGTTAGAGCTGAGATTGCATTAGAAATCAGAGAGCGCGCTTTGGCGGTTGCGGTAATCGAAATATCTCCAGCGGAGATAGATGCCAACGGGGTTCACAAAGCGAATTTAGCGGGGATGCGCCGGGCAATTGTTGAAATTGGAAATTGCGATTACGCACTTACAGATGGCTATGCGATTGAAGGATTAGTAGTGCCGACATTGGCAATCTGGAAAGGTGATCAGGTTAGTGCAACTGTTGGGGCTGCTTCAATTATCGCTAAGACACATCGTGATCAAATAATGATTGAGTGTGATCAACAATTTCCAGGATATGGATTTGCTGAACATAAAGGCTATGGAACTGCCACACATACCTTGGCGTTGCAAAGTAGAGGCGTTACTTCAATTCACAGAAGAAGTTTTGCCCCGATTGCACAATTACTTTTAAACAGTTGAGTTTCTTGCACAGTTAAGATTTGAAGAGGTCAATCATTGGGAAAGCTAATTTACCCTCCCGAACATGCAAAACAGAAAGCAAATATTAGGAAGCAGTGGCGAAGAGATTGCGGTTGATTACTTAATTTCACAAGGATATGTCGTTTTTGATCGTAATTGGCGCTCTAAAACAGGTGAGATAGATATTGTGGCAAGTGAACCACTTGATACACGAGATGAACTCATTTTTGTTGAAGTAAAAACTCGATCGAGCCGTAATTTTGGCGATCCAATTGAAGCAATCTCCGCTACTAAGTACTTAAGAATGTATCGCTTAGCGCTTGAATGGTTAAGCGAAAATAGTGCCAATCGTGAACCGTGGAGATTAGATATTATTTCAATAGTAATTTCCAAAGAGCATAAAATTGAGATTGACCATTTAAAAAGAGTTTGTGCATGAGCCTTGCGATCGCAAAATGCATTTCATTAATTGGTTTAAATGGTTCTGTTATTGATGTAGAAGCAGATATAGGGATCGGACTTCCCGGATATACATTATTAGGCCTTCCAGATGCCGCACTCTCTGAATCTCGAGATCGAGTTCGTGCTGCCTTAATAAACTCTGGAGAGGTTTGGCCAAATAAGCGAGTTACTATCTCACTATCTCCCGCTTGGCTTCCAAAACGCGGATCCGGATTTGATTTAGCAATTGCTGCTGCTTTATTGGCAGCATCTGAAGTTGAACAAATTGATAGGTTAAATAATGTAATAATTTTAGGAGAGTTAACTCTTGAAGGAAAGATAAAAGGGATTCTTGGCATTTTGCCGGCGTTAATGGCGGCTAAAAAAGCTGGATTCAATAAAGCAATAGTTCCGGTTGTTAATGCGCAAGAAGCTAGACTGGTTAACGGTTTAGAAATTATTGCTATGAGTACATTAAAAGAGTGTGCGATTTGGATTCGAAGTGGTGAATCACCAACCCATCTGATTGGGGAAAATTATGCCGAGAATGAAGATAGGGAAGAGTTAGATTTAAGTGAGGTTGGGGGCCAACTTCAAGCGCGCAAAGCATTAGAGATTTCAGCGATTGGCGGTCATCACCTATTGATGATCGGACCTCCA
>WLKK01000093.1 GCA_009701305.1 Actinomycetota bacterium
ATAAGATTAAGTTGGCTTCGAAGTTGCGCTACCTGTACTTCATTCATTTGATTTGCTAATTCAACAATTCGTTGCTCAACTCGTCCTGTGTCCGTGATTAAAACAATCATTAAGCGCAGTGGTGTCAAAGGCAAAATTTCAATATGTCTGACTGCAGATTTTGAAAGAGATGGATATTGAACAATTGCTACTTGCTTTGTAACTTGAGCAAGTAAACGAACCGTCCGATTAACTACATCGTCAAGATCTACTGCGCCTTCTAAAAAGTGATCGATGGCTCGACGCTCTGGTGCAGACAATGGTTTCACTGTAGAAATGCGATCGACGAAAACTCGATAGCCAAGATCGGTTGGTATCCGCCCAGCACTTGTGTGTGGCTGGGAGATCAAGCCATCTTCTTCAAGAAGTGCCATTTCGTTGCGAATTGTTGCTGGTGAAATTCCTAGCGAATGTCGCGCAGCTAAAACTTTTGAGCCGACAGGTTCATTGGTAGCTACATAATCATCAACGATCGCTCGTAATATCTCGAGGCGGCGATCGGCGATCATCAAAAGCTCCTAGATTTAAAAGGCTAAGCAGGTTAAGCATTGGCACTTAACTCAGTCGAGTGCCAAATTTACCCCCTAAATAGTGACTAAGGCGATCGAAAGGGCGGTCAGCAGGACGAAAGCCGGCAGGGCGGTCGATCCTTTGCCGGCCCGGAAGTGAACCCCAACGGCTCCAGCCATCACAAACCACAGCCCCACCAAAGCTAACCAGCCAATAGCGGTGACTCTGATTCCAAGTAAAATTCCAAAAGCACCCAGCACTTCAAAGATTCCGACGATCCGGGCAAGTGAGTCCTTAACCCCGACATCACGTGTTCCAGATAGCCCTTTCTCATTTCCACTGGCTTTTGATACTCCAGCTAGAAAAAAGATAATTGCCAAGATGATCGAAAGTACTAAATTGAAAGTTTCCATAAATAGAGAATACTCCATCAACTTTTAGGATCACTGCTTATCTGTTTAATGCTCTAACTATTTGATCTGCGAGTAAACGGCCCGTTATCGTCAATTTAAGTTCACCTGTCTGCCATGCCTTCTCATTCAAATGGCCTTGGGCAAGATAAGAGTTCAATATTCCTAATTCAGCCTCAGTGAAAAAAGCTAATGGCAAACCAGAAGAGAGTCGGATCCGCAACAAAATCTCTTCAAACCGTAACTGCTCTGGAGTTAGTACTTCATTTTCCAACATCGGTGATTCACCGCTAGTCAATTTTGAGATATATGTCGTGGGATGTTTTACATTCCACCATCTGACTCCTTGCACATGCGAATGTGCACCAGCACCGATTCCCCACCAATCATTACTGTGCCAGTAAGCAATGTTGTGACGGGCTTCCCCACCAGTTAATGACCAATTGCTAACTTCATACCAATCCATTCCAGCTTTTGTAGCCAACTCATCTACCAATAAATATTTGTCAGCAGTTTCATCATCTGGTGGCATCACCACATCACCTCGTCGAACTTGCGCCCCCAGTTTGGTTCCCTCTTCGACAATTAATGCATATGCACTCAAGTGATCAATCGGAAGCGCAAGTGCCGCATTCACACTTTCTTTCCAATCATCAATTGATTCCCCCGGTACTCCATAAATCAGATCAAGAGATACATGTTCAAACCCAGCCTCAATTGCCTCATTAACAACTTCACTAACTCGAGCCGGATTGTGTGTTCGATCTAAAGTTGCCAAGACATGGGTTTTTGCAGATTGCATTCCAAAAGAAACTCTATTTATACCCGCCACCCTCAAATTCTTTAAATCAACCGCGCTGACTGAATCTGGATTCGCTTCTGTTGTAATTTCAATATCTTCCGCGAAGCCGAATTTCTCTCTTAGTTCATCAAGTATCCGCGCTAAATCAGGGGCTGGAAGTAATGTCGGGGTGCCTCCACCAAAAAAAATAGTCTCGATAGGGCGTACCTGTTCTTTGCCGTGTAGAAAATCAAATGCTTGATTTATTTCGATAATTGCGGCATCTACATACCCTTGTGAAACTTTGGCAACGCTCGCTTCACCATCTTTCAATTCACTTGGGGTGTAGGTATTGAAATCACAGTAACCACATCTTCTGATGCAATATGGAATATGGATATAAAAAGATAATGGCTTTAAATGATCTTTTGCCACTTTTACTTCTTGGCCTTGGCTTTATCTACCTCTTCATTTGTCGAAAGAGCAGCAATAAATGCTTCTTGAGGAACTTCAACGCGGCCGACCATCTTCATGCGCTTCTTTCCTTCTTTTTGCTTTTCAAGAAGTTTTCGCTTACGGCTGATATCTCCACCGTAACATTTTGCTAATACGTCTTTGCGCATTGCGCGAATACTTTCGCGCGCAATAATTCTGGATCCCACTGCAGCCTGAATCGGAACCTCAAATTGCTGACGGGGAATTAACTCTCGTAATTTCCCGGTCATCATTACCCCGTATGCATAAGCTTTATCGCGGTGAACAATTGCACTAAATGCATCAACAGCTTCACCTTGCAACAAGATATCTACTTTTACAAGTTCACCCGGTGCTTCACCAATTGGCTCATAATCAAGGGATGCGTATCCGCGAGTTTTGGATTTCAAATTATCAAAGAAGTCAAAAACAATCTCGCCAAGTGGAAGGGTGTAACGAATCTCGACTCGATCCTCCGATAAGTAATCCATACCTAACAAAACACCACGTCTGGTTTGGCACAGCTCCATGATTGCACCGATGAATTCACTCGGAGCCAAAATGGTTGCGCGCACAATTGGCTCACGTACTTCATCGATTTTAGTCATTGGAAATTCACTTGGATTAGTAACTTTAACTATGGTTCCATCATCAAGTGTTAAGTTGTAAACCACGTTTGGTGCAGTTGAAATTAAATCTAGTCCTGCTTCGCGTTCTAGCCGCTCGCGAACAATTTCCATATGTAGCAATCCCAAGAATCCACATCTAAAACCAAATCCAAGCGCGGCTGAAGTCTCTGGTTCAAAAACTAATGCAGCATCATTTAGTTGTAGCTTCTCAAGTGCTTCACGCAACGCTGGATACTCAGAGCTATCAAGTGGGTAAAGACCAGAAAAGACCATAGGAACTGGATCTTTGTATCCAGGAAGTTGAGTTGTGGCTGGACGTTGTGCATTTGTAATCGTGTCACCAACACGAGATTGCCGCACATCTTTTACGCCAGTAATTAAATAACCAACCTCGCCAACACCAAGTCCACCACTGGAAACTGGTTCAGGTGAGATCACACCGACTTCTAAAGCTTCATGCTTAATGCCAGTAGATAACATCTGAATTTGATCATGTGCCTTTAGATTTCCATCAACGACTCGCACATAAGTAACAACGCCGCGATAAAGGTCATAAACAGAATCAAAGATCAAAGCGCGTGCTGGTGCTTTTGGATCACCTTGTGGGGGTGGGACTTGACGCACAATCTGATCTAAGAGTTCTGCTACTCC
This sequence comes from Actinomycetota bacterium, assembly GCA_009701305.1. Taxonomy (GTDB): domain Bacteria; phylum Actinomycetota; class Actinomycetes; order Nanopelagicales; family Nanopelagicaceae; genus UBA3012. The sequence goes on from WLKK01000093.1 coordinate 3,495, forward strand.
TGCGCCGGTTTTACCCGATACGCGAAGACAATCTTCAGGTTGACACCCAATTAATCTGGCAAGTTCTTCAGCAAATTTTTCAGGTTGCGCTGCCGGCAAATCAATTTTATTTAACACTGGAATAATAGTTAAATTATTTTCCATGGCTAAATAAAGATTAGCTAAAGTTTGGGCTTCGATACCTTGTGCGCAATCAACTAAAAGAACCGCACCTTCACAGGCTGCAAGTGATCTAGAAACTTCGTAAGTGAAATCAACGTGGCCTGGGGTGTCGATCATATTTAAGATGTAATCAGAACCTTCACTCTGCCAGGGCAAACGAACTGCTTGACTTTTAATTGTGATTCCGCGCTCGCGTTCAATATCCATACGATCTAAATATTGGGCACGCATATTTCGAGCTTCAACAACGCCAGTGATGCCCAGCATTCGATCAGCAAGAGTTGATTTGCCATGATCAATATGAGCAATGATCGAAAAATTACGAATTTGTAATGGATCAGTAGCCGAAGGCTTGGGAGCTCGGTCTAACGGAATGGCAGGCATGAGCGCAGATCAGCCGATCTGGGTCAATTACTTAGCGCGGGAGACAGCCTTTGCCATCGCCGACTTCTTGTTCGCGGCCTGATTCTTGTGAATTACACCTTTTGCAACTGCGATATCTAGTGCGCGTGATGCAGCACGAAGTTCTTGTGTTGTCATGGCTTTGTCACTTCCGGCAGATGTGGTGCGGAATTTACGAATTGCACTCTTAAGAGCAGAGCGAACGCCTTTGTTGTTGATGCGTGCCTTCTCGTTTGTGCCAATCCGCTTAATCTGTGACTTGATATTTGCCATCTGTTCGAACACCTATCTCTTCATTATCCAGATCTATCTGAAATCTGATCTCAACTTAGGGAAGTTAAGAGGCGC
>WLKK01000094.1 GCA_009701305.1 Actinomycetota bacterium
GCAGGAACTATCGAAGTAGCACCGCTTGCATATATGCGCGGAAGAACCTTGAATGATGCTTTTATTATTCTTGATGAGGCCCAAAATACTTCGGCCGAGCAGATGAAAATGTTTTTAACTCGACTAGGTTTTAATTCAAAGATGGTTATTACTGGAGATATAACTCAGATTGATTTACCGAGTGGTGTAACTTCTGGATTGCGAATTGTGCGAGATATTTTAGATGGTGTAAACGATCTAGAATTTATGGATCTAACTCAAGAAGACGTTGTTAGACACAAACTTGTCGGTGACATAGTGGCTGCTTATGGCCGTTATGACGAGGCCAATCAGGTTAGACAAATTAAGCGAGGCGCAGACCGCTAGGTGTCTATAGAAATAGATAATCGTTCAGGTGCAACCTGTGCTGAAGTTGAATTAGTTGACTTAGCCGCATTTGCTATGCAAGAACTTCTGGTTGATAAAAGAGCAGAACTTGAAATCTCACTTGTTGACGAGGCCGAGATGACCCGTCTTCATGAGGAGTGGATGGATGAATCAGGCCCAACAGATGTCTTATCTTTTCCAATGGATGAGTTGCGGCCAAATGAAATTTCTAAAAATGACGAAGTACCTGTAGTTCTGGGGGATGTAGTCATCTGTCCTGATGTAGCCCGAAAACAAGGCGATACTGCAGGGCATGGGATGGAGCATGAATTAAGGATTTTGTTAGTTCATGGAATCTTGCATTTACTGGGCTTTGACCACTTGGAACCAGCAGAAGAAGCCGAAATGTTTGCACTTCAAAGCAAGATAGTTCAAGATTGGCAGAAATGAACGCCTTTAACTTCGCGATTATTGTCCTGCTATTAGTTTTTGCCGGATTTTTAGCTGGAACTGAAGCGGGCCTAAATTCCATTTCTCGAATTGCGGTTGAAGAATTAATTAGTACAAAGAAACGCGGAAGTGCCTGGCTGTTAAAAGTTACTTCAAATCGAAGTAAATATTTAAATGTGGTCTTGTTGGTACGTAAAGCCTGTGAGTTGGCGGCCACTGTAATTGTCGCAACGATCGCACTTGATTCTTTTACCGATCGCCGGGTAGCGCTTTCAGTAACGGTCCTAGGAATGTTGATAATTTCTTATGTATTAGTGGGAGTTGGTCCACGCACCCTTGGAAGGCAGCATCCACTTAAGTGGGCTCGTCCGGGTGCCATTGTTGCCGGAGCGCTAGCAGTGGTGCTCTCTCCAGTAACGCGCTTGCTAATCGCAATTGGTAATGCAATCACACCAGGAAAAGGTTTTAGAGGCGGACCATTTACGACCGAAGCTGAGTTTCGTGATTTAGTAAATCAGGCACGTGAGCAAGGATTTGTTGAGGATGATGAGCATGAAATGATTCACTCAGTTTTTGAGTTGGGTGACACATTAGTACGCGAAGTAATGGTTCCACGGACCGAAATGGTTTATATCGAACGAGATAAAAGTTTACGACAAGCACTTTCTCTTGCACTTCGATCAGGTTATTCACGAATCCCAGTAATTGGTGATGACTTAGATGAGATTATCGGTATTGCTTACATAAAAGATTTAGCCAAGCGCACTCATGATTTTAGAGAAGCTGAGCAAACCGAAAAAGTTGAAGAGTTAATGCGACCAGCAACTTTTGTACCAGAGAATAAAATGGCTGATGAACTATTACGCGAAATGCAATCTCATCAAATCCATTTAGCAATTGTTGTTGATGAGTATGGTGGAACTGCAGGACTAATTACTATTGAAGATATTCTCGAAGAGATTGTTGGTGAAATTGCAGATGAATATGATGACGAAGAAGAGGTTTTGGAGTGGATTGGTGAAGGGAATAAGAAAGTAAGAATTCAAGCAAGGTTACATTTAGATGATTTGGAACGTGAACTTGATATTGAATTTAATGAAGAAGATAAAGAGTCGGTGGACACTATTGGCGGATTGATGGGAAAGCATTTAGGTCAAGTACCTATTCCTGGTAGTGAAATTACAATTGGAAATTGGCGCTATACAGCGGAAAGACCAATCGGTCGGCGTAAGCGAATTGGCAGTATTTTGCTTGAACTTGTAAATGATGAGGAACTAGATAAATCAGGAAGTGATCTTAAAGATGACATTTAGCAATCCGGAAGATCAAAAATTATTAACACTCGCTAAGGCAACTGCAGTGCGAGTTAGTGCTACACAAGGTGCGGCAGTGCGAGATGAGACTGGAAGAACATATGCGGCAGCTTCAGTTGAGTTAGATTCAATTACTTTAGATGCACTTGAGCTTGCACTGGGAATGGCACTTTCAAGTGGGGCGACTGCTATCGAAGCAGCAATAACTTTTGGAAGTGAACCAATTGCGCGGGCGCGATTGGCAATTCGCGAGATATCACCATCAGCCTTACTTGCTAGCGTCGATCAAGATGGCAATATCAGCGCATACTGAACGAGTAAGAAAAAGGACCAAGGTTACACAACTGACCCGATAAGATTCCCATATGCGTATTGCCAGATTTTCACCAGCTAAAGAGATTTCAGTCTCTCCGCTTTATGGTGTCATTGATGAAAATCAAATGATCTCGGTATTGGTTGGGGATCCAATATATGCGCCAATTACATTTACCGGCGAAAAATTAAAGTTGGCCGATGTAAAACTTTTAGCACCGGTTATCCCACGTAGCAAAGTTGTCTGTGTTGGAAAAAATTATGCAGATCATGCTGCCGAGATGAATAGTGAAGTACCAAAAGAGCCAGTGTTATTTATCAAACCCAATACGTCCGTAATCGGACCAGATGATGCAATTATTTGGCCGACTATGAGTGAGCGGGTAGACCATGAAGTTGAACTTGCAATTGTCATCGGAAAAGTTTGCAAAGATGTTAAAAAAGCGAACGCAAAAGATGTGATCTTTGGTTACACCATCGCAAATGATGTGACCGCCCGAGATTTACAAAAAGTGGATGGACAGTGGAGTCGAGCAAAAGGTTTTGACACTTTTTGCCCCCTTGGACCCTGGATAGAGACCGAGTTAGATACAACTAACTTGAAATTAACGGCAGAAGTAGATGGAGAAGTGCGTCAATCTGGAAATACCGCAGATATGATTTTTGACATTCCAACCATTATTGAATTTATTACACAGGTTTACACCTTGCTTCCCGGAGATGTGATTTTGACCGGAACTCCAGCCGGAATCGGTCCTATGCCGGAAGGTTCGATAACATCACTTACAATTGCGGGCATTGGGACATTAAGTAATCCAATTATTAAGAGATCTAAAAAGTGAGAATCGAGTGAACGCCGATGAGTAATAGCAATGATCGGCCAGTAAAAGTTCGTTTTGCTCCATCACCAACTGGAGATCTACATGTGGGCAATATCCGCACCGCATTATTTGACTGGGCTTTTGCCCGTCATACCGGCGGAGTATTTCTTTTCCGCATTGAAGATACTGATCGTTTGCGCGTAACAGATGAATATATCGCCGCCGCGATTGATACCTTGAAATGGCTAGGACTTAATTGGGATGAAGGCCCTGAAGTTGGTGGCCCAAATGGCCCTTATCTTCAATCACAACGTTTAGATATATATGCGCACTGGGCTGCTAAATTCTTAGCGCAGGGGGATGCTTATCATTGTTACTGCTCATCAGATGAGTTGGAAGCACGAAGAGAAGCACAAAAGAGTGCCGGAACTGCACCTGGTTATGATGGAAAATGTCGTGATCTAGCTGCAGAACAAGTTGCGCAATTCAAGAGCGCTGGGCGCGAACCAGTATTACGGATGCGGATGTCAGATGGCTCAACAACTTTTACTGATGTAATCAGAGGCGAATTAACTTTCGAACATGAGTTTGTCCCAGATTTCGTATTAGTTCGCGGGGATGGATCTCCGCTATACACATTGGCCGTTGCTGTAGATGATGTATTGATGAAAGTTACTCACGTGCTTCGTGGTGAGGATTTGCTGTCCTCTACACCAAGACAGATCCGGGTTTATCAAGCAATGGGAGTCCCAGAATCTGAGTATCCATTTTTTGCCCACCTTCCATTTGTTATGGGACAAGACAACGCGAAACTTTCCAAACGTAATGGCGAGACGTCAATTGCCTGGTATCGCGAGATGGGCTTCTTGCCTGAAGCAATTTGCAATTATTTGGCATTACTTGGTTGGTCACCTGGCGACGACCGCGAAAATGTAACGATGCAAGAGATTGCTGAGTTGTTTACCGTTGAAAGAGTTAACTCATCACCTGCCAGATTTGATATGAAAAAGCTAGAGGCAATTAACGGAGATAAAA
>WLKK01000095.1 GCA_009701305.1 Actinomycetota bacterium
GAGTGAATGTGAATTCCGGCGACCTGACTACCCCGAGCACCGTCAAGTGAAGTTGCAGTCGCATCTGGCATTACCGGAAGTCCAGCAGATTTACGGGCATCGCCCATCAACTCTGCAGTTCGAGTAGCAGTGCCACTTGGTGCATCAATCTTATTTGGGTGATGCAATTCAATAATTTCAGCAGATTCAAAATATTTGGCAGCTTTTGCAGCAAATTGCATCATTAATACTGCACCTAATCCGAAATTAGGAGCGACCAATACTCCGACTTTTGGATTTGCTGTGATCAATTTATTTAATTGCGCCAACTTCTCATCATTGAATCCAGTAGTACCGACCACACAATGAATTCCATTTTCAATTGCAAATTTTAGATTGCCCATAACTGAATCAGGTTGGGTGAAGTCAATAACAACTTCTGCATTATTTTTTGTGAGCAGATCAAGGGAATCTCCAAGATCAATTTGCGCAACGCACTCAAGATCATCAGCACCAGAAATCGCAGCTAAAACTGCCTGACCCATTTTTCCTTTTGAACCCAAAACGCCAACGCGAATTTTTGCAGCCATTACGCCACCACTGCGCTTCTAAAAATATGATCTTTTTTAAATGGACCGACAACCGCAAGTGTTGGTTGTTGGGTGAGTAACTCTTTGGAAATCTCAAATAAACCCTCGCGCGTAACGCTGGCCACCTCTGCTAACACCTGATCCATACTCATAATTTCACCATAAACCAGCTCACTCTTGCCGATTCGCACCATTCTTGAACCGGTGTCCTCTTGTCCGAGCACTAACGAACCGCGAACTTGGCCTTTTGCGCGCTCAACTTCTTGTTCGGAGAGTCCATTTGCCACCACATCAGCCATTACTTCACGAAAAATTGCGGCAACTTCAACAGCCTTATCTGGATTGCATCCAGCATAAAAAGAGAGAGTGCCGGCTCCGGCGAAATGCTGTGAAGATGAGTAAACCGAATAAGCCAAACCACGTTTTTCGCGAATCTCTTGGAATAATCTTGAAGACATTCCTCCACCAAGTGCCGAGTTTAAAACTGCTACTGCAAATCTGCGCGGATCATTTCGATCAACAGATGGAACTCCAAGCAGTAAGTTTGCTTGTTCGATTTTTTTGTAGATGATTCCGATTTCACCACGTCCACTAATTTTAGCGGTTGCGCTAGTACGAATATTTGCTGGTTGAGCTTTAGTGCTTAAGAAATCACCCATAGCTTTTTTAACTAATTCAACTACATCATCATGTTTGACATTTCCGGCTACGGCAATTACTAAATTCTCTGGTTGGTAACGTTTTTTGTAGTAATTATTAACTGAGGTTCGCGACATATCTGTAATTGATTGCACTGTGCCAAGAATTGGACGACCCACAGGCGTATCACCATACAAAACATCAGAGAAAAGATCGTGAATTAAATCTCCTGGATCATCATCACGCATTGAAATCTCTTCAAGTACAACATTTCGCTCAGCATCAACATCGGCACTTTTTACGATAGAGGATGTGATCATGTCGCAGATGACATCACTTGCTAACTCAATATCAGTGTCGATTACCCGCGCGTAAAAGCAGGTGTACTCCTTGCTGGTAAAGGCGTTCATCTCGCCACCAACAGCATCAATTGCCGCAGATATATCTAGTGCACTTCGGGTGTGAGTGCCTTTGAAAAGTAAATGCTCTAGAAAGTGTGAAGCTCCCGCGACAGATGGGGATTCGTCGCGGGAGCCTACATTGGCCCAGATTCCAAATGATGCGCTGCGTACTGTCGAAACTTCTTCAGTAACGATCCGAAGACCGCTAGGAAGAACTGTACGACGAGTTGTTGCAGGCGCCATTTGGTTATTTATTACTTGGCAGCTTCAGATTCGGCAAGAACAGGCTCAAGTGAGAGCTTGCCTTGTGGATCTACTTCGCCGATCTTTACATCAATCTTGTCGCCAACCTTCATTACATCTTCAAGGTTTTCGATGCGCTTTCCACCATGCATCTTGCGAATTTGCGAGATGTGTAGCAAGCCATCTTTACCTGGGTAGAGAGTAATAAATGCACCAAAGTTTGCGATCTTTACAACAGTTCCGTTGTATTGCTCGCCAACTGATGGGATATGTGGGTTGGTAATCGCCATGATCTGAGCCTTTGCAGCTTCTGCTGCGCTTCCCTCAGTTGCACCAATATAAATAGTGCCATCATCTTCGATTGAAATATCTGCACCAGTCTCATCTTGAATCTGATTAATAACTTTGCCCTTTGGTCCGATAACCGCACCAATCTGCTCAGGATTAATCTTGATTGAGATGATACGTGGAGCAAGAAGGCTCATCGCATCTGGTACATCAATTGCTTGCTTCATGATTCCCAAGATATGTAAACGTGCTTCTTTAGCTTGCAATAATGCTGCAGCGAGAACAGAGGCAGGAATTCCATCAAGCTTGGTATCTAATTGAAGTGCAGTTACAAAATCATGGGTACCGGCGACTTTGAAGTCCATGTCACCAAATGCATCTTCGGCGCCAAGAATGTCAGTAAGTGCTACGTACTCTGTTTTTCCATCTACAAGATCAGAGATCAATCCCATTGCAATACCTGCAACTGGTGCCTTTAGCGGAACGCCAGCGTTTAGTAATGAAAGAGTTGATGCGCAAACAGATCCCATTGATGTTGAACCATTTGAACCAAGCGCTTCTGAAACTTGACGAATTGCATATGGGAACTCATCACGAGTTGGAAGTACTGGAAGTAGTGCGCGCTCTGCAAGTGCACCGTGACCAATTTCGCGACGCTTTGGAGAACCAACCCGTCCGGTTTCACCAACTGAATATGGTGGGAAGTTGTAATTGTGCATGTAACGCTTTGAAGTCTCTGGGCTCAAAGTATCTAACTGTTGTTCTAGTTTGAGCATATTCAAAGTAGTAACACCCAAGATTTGAGTCTCGCCACGCTCGAACAATGCTGAACCGTGCACGCGAGGAATAACTTCTACCTCTGCAGAGATTGCCCGGATATCGCGTAATCCACGACCATCAATACGGATCTTGTCGCGCAATACTCGTTCACGAACTAATTTCTTAGTTACTGATCTGAAAGCTGCGCTGATTTCTTTTTCGCGTCCTTCGAATTTTTCGGCTAGTGCTTCTTTTGCACTTGCAAGAATTACATCTAGTTGGGCTTCGCGATCTGCTTTAGCAACAACAGTCAATGCTTTTGTAGTTGCAGCAGATGCTTGCGCATAAACGGCTTCGAATACATCATCTTGATACTCCAAGAAGACTGGGAATTCACCGGTTGGCTTTGCAGCAACCTTGGCAAGTGCAATCTGAGCTTCGCAAAGTTGACGAATATATGGCTTTGAAGCATCAAGTCCGGCACCGACAACTTCTTCGGTTGGTGCTTGCGCGCCATTTTTGATCAAAGTAAGTGTTTGAGTTGTGGCTTCTGCTTCAACCATTGTGATTGCAACATCATCGCCGGCAATACTTCCAGCAACAACCATGTCAAAGACTGCGTTCTCTAATTGTGAATGCTTAGGGAATGCAACCCATTGTCCTTCGATGAGTGCAATTCGCACTGCACCAATTGGACCTGAGAATGGCAAACCAGCAAGTTGGGTAGACATTGATGCTGCGTTGATCGCAAGCACGTCATATAGATGATCTGGGTGCAGTGCCATAACTGTTACAACAACTTGCACCTCATTACGTAATCCCTTAACAAATGTTGGGCGTAATGGACGATCGATCAAACGACAGGTAAGGATTGCATCCTCACTTGGGCGACCTTCGCGGCGAAAGAATGAACCAGGAATTTTTCCGGCTGCATACATGCGCTCTTCTACATCTACTGTTAGTGGAAAGAAATCAAATTGATCTTTTGGATTTTTTGATGCAGTTGTAGCTGATAGCAACATTGTTTCGTCATCTAGATAAACAGTTGCACAGCCTGCTGCTTGGCGAGCTAATTTTCCGGTTTCAAAGCGGATATTTACTTTACCGAATTTTCCATTATCGATATTTACTTCTTGAGTTGGATAATCGTGACCCGTCATGGGTCCCTCCGAATCTCGGATACTGCATTCATGTTCCGAATGAAGATCTTCGATCGAAGCCCACGGCATTAAATCCGTAAACCACTACCGAGGACCCCTCATCGGATGGATGAGTAACCGTTTAGTTGGTTAGTTA
>WLKK01000096.1 GCA_009701305.1 Actinomycetota bacterium
CACAAGAAGTAGTTGCCGAAAACTTGATGCATTTAGAGTTAGATTTTTTGAAGCGTTCGCTTAAAATCTAAATTTTAGTATTCAGGTAGTGATGGATCAATCTGCTTGACCCAAGCCACAACTCCCCCGCTTACATGTGTTGCATCTGCGAATCCAGCGGCTTTTACGACTGCAAGACATTCAGCAGAACGAACTCCACTCTTGCAATGTAAAACTATTGGCCGATCCTGTGGCAATTTTGAAAGAACTGTTCCATCAAGAAACTCTTGTTTTGGAATTAGCACAGAACCTGGAATCCTGACAATCTCAAATTCACTTGGTTCACGCACATCAATCAAGATGAAGTTCTCTTTGTTGTCTAACTTGCTCTTCAACTCAGTCACGGTGATTGTTGATCCGGCAACTGCATCAGTTGCTTGAGAAGATAGCGCACCGCAAAAACCTTCATAATCTTCCATTAATTCTTTTTGGGTTGCATTTGGTCCGCAGATCACACAATTTGGATCTTTACGGATCCCAACTTTTCGGTAACTCATTTCAAGTGCGTCATAAATCATTAACCGGCCAATTAGTGGTTCGCCAATTCCAGTAATTAATTTAATTCCTTCAGTTACTTGGATTGAACCAATGGATGCGCAGAGCACACCAAGTACCCCACCTTCGGCACAACTTGGCACCATTCCTGGCGGTGGTGGTTCTGGGTACAAGCAACGGTAACAAGGACCATGTTCGGACCAGAAAACACTTGCTTGTCCATCAAAACGATAAATTGAACCCCAGATATATGGTTTTCCTAAAAGCACACATGCATCATTTACTAAATACCGAGTTGCAAAATTATCTGTTCCATCAATTATTAAGTCGTACTGTGAAAATAATTCCATTACATTTGAATTATCAAGTCTGGTTTCGTGGATAACAACATTTACATATGGGTTAATTTCAGCAACAGATTCTTTTGCACTCTGTGCCTTACTTTTACCAATGTCACTTTGTCCGTGAATTATCTGACGTTGCAAATTTGATTCATCAACGACGTCATACTCAACAATTCCAAGTGTTCCGACTCCGGCAGCTGCTAAATACATCAATGCCGGCGATCCAAGGCCACCAGCGCCTACACACAGCACTTTGGCAGCCATCATGCGACGCTGTCCGGTCATGGCGACATCAGGAATGATTAAATGGCGGCTGTATCGGCGCACCTGCTCAACAGTTAGTGGCGGTCCTAGTTCGACGAGCGGGGCGAGCGAATCAACTGGCTTCATGGGCTAATCCTGCCATCTTTCGCCAACTACCTTCGCACGTGCCCTAACATCACCTTGTGACTTCTACTCCTATCGATCCTTTAGGCGCCAAACAGCGCTTGCCTCGAGATGAACGCCGGGCCCAACTGCTCACTGCAGCCCTCGAAGTATTTACCGCCGCCGGTTACCACGCCGCCGCCATGGATGAGATTGCTGATCGCGCCGGAGTAAGTAAGCCAGTTTTATATCAACACTTTCCGAGCAAGTTAGATCTTTATCTTGCTGTTCTAGATTTACATGTTGATTCACTCGTTTACACAATTCAACGCGCAATTGCTTCAACTCATGACAACGCGGATCGCGTGCGAGCAACAGTTGATGCTTATTTTAATTTTATAGAAGAAGAAGGCGAGGCTTATCGCTTGCTTTTTGAAAGCGATATGAATGTCGAACCTGCAGTTCGCGAACGTTTATCACGCATGACTTACGACTGCGCTGCTGCAGTTAGTGCAATCATCGCCGCAGATACCGGAATTCCTGAAGAAGCTGCGATGTTACTCGGAGTCGGCTTAATTGGAACAGCGCAATTTACGGCAAGGTATTGGTTAGAGAGAGATGGTCGAGTTCCTAGAAAAGCTGCCGCTGATCTTGTCGCAAATCTTCAGTGGCGTGGCATTTCTGGATATCCGTTACATAATTAATTAAGTGATTCTGCAAGATCACACATAGACAGATAGGGTAAGCGCATGACTACAGCAAAGAAACCAGCAGGATCTTCAAATAGCAATGACCGTGCCGAGATCCGTATTGGGGTTTCAGATAATGCACGTGAAATAACAATTGAATCAACACTTTCCGCCGGTGAAGTTGAAGCACTTGTTGCTAAGTCGGCATCGAGTGATGCGCCATTAGTTTTGCAAGATGAAAAAGGTCGAACCGTAATTGTTCCAGCAAATAAAATTTCTTATGTAGAAATTAGTCCGCGTGCAATCCGTAAAGTTGGCTTCGGTACTGATTAATTCTTAAGGACTATCCCGGTTTTTTAGCCGTTTTTTAGCCGTTTTTTAGCCGTTTTTTAGCCGTTTTTTAGCCGTTTTATTTATTTTTGAACGGGAAACACGCGACAAATCACCTGTACTTGCGGTTAAAAATAGCCCCTGTAAGATCGCCTTATACAAACGCCGTAAGGAGCGTACTAATCAGTTTCCGGACCGCCTGGACATTGACCGTACTTAAAAATGAAAACCCAAGCGAATCACTCGCAAACGTTTCGATCTACACCGCTTCACTCAACTCCATTATCTCAATCCAAAATATCTGCCCTGCTCGATCAAGAGTGGGCAAGATTCAGAGATAACACCACTGCCTCAGGTATCGAAAGCAAGGTCGCCGCGCATTCACTTCCATTAGGCGTGCCTTCAAGTTTTCAGCACTGGGATCCGTATCCAATCTCAATCACATCAGCTAAAGGCGCATGGATGACCGATGTAGATGGTCGTCAATTGCTTGATCTGTCTATGGGATTTGGTGCAATGCTCGTCGGCCATCTAAATCAAGCAGTTGTTGCTGAAATTAAAGCAACACTTGAAGTTGGCACGCTATTCGTAACTCCATCCCCAACTGCTCGCGATGCCGCAGAACGAGTTTGTAAGCGTTTTGCCATCGATCAGGTGCGATTTGCAAACTCAGGGACTGAAGCGACGATGTATGCGGTTCGACTTGCACGTGCTTATTCGGGTAAAAGCGATATCTTAAAAATTGAAGGTGGATATCACGGTTCATTTGATCCGTTAATGGTTTCTAGCAAGCCATCACTTGATCAAGCCGGCGATGCAGATTTCCCAACCGCAGTTCATCCACTTGGCACAGTTTCTGGGACTGTTCATGTTGTTCCGTACAATAATTTGGAATCGCTAGAACAAATATTTGAAAAACACGCAAATCAAATTGCCTGCTTTATTTTGGAACCAGTTCTAGAAAACCTTGGAATTGTGCTTCCTGATGCTGGCTACCTTGAAGGCGTGCGCGAACTTTGCGACGAATACAACGTCATCTTGATCTTTGATGAAGTCAAAACTGGCTTAACTGCCGGCCCACAAGGTGCAGCACAAAAACTTGGAGTTAAACCTGATCTCATCTGTCTTGCTAAATCAATTGGTGGCGGGGTTCCAATTGCTGCTTTCGGTGGCAAGAAGAAATACATGGATGCAGTCACAGATGGACGCCTGGCCCACTTTGGAACATTTAACGCTAACCCACTCTCCCTTGCTGGAGTGCGTGCGGTAGACAATATTTGTACTGAAGAGGCATTGGCTCGCGCTGAATCCTTAAATATGCAAGCACTTGAGCGGATCACCAAAATCATTGAAGAGTTTGATCTTCCTGCACACACAGTTGGTTTTGGTGTTAAAGGTTGCATCACTTGGAGCACAACTCCAGTACGCAATTACCGTGATTTCAAAGGTGCTGATTTTAAGATCGCTGAACTTTCATGGCTGTGGTCAATCAACCGCGGAATCGTGACCCCTCCAGGTCTTGATGAGCAGTGGTTAATCAGCTTGGCTCATGGGCAAGCAGAGGTTGATCTTCTGGTTGAAGATTTCCGGGAGTTAGCTCAAGCACTACGGAGTTAATCATTAGGCAGTAAAGAAAATAAGCCCCCGCGGTTTGCAGGGGCTTATTTTTTGTTCAAAACTGTAATCAACCGATACCGAAGATCCAATTTGCGAGATCGACCCCGCGAACCATTTGAACTGCTAGAACAAAAATGATCACACTAGCCACTCGGTAAATCCAGCGACCTTGGTTGCTTTCTTTCCAATCGACTTTAGGCTCCTTTGCGAACCA
>WLKK01000097.1 GCA_009701305.1 Actinomycetota bacterium
CGATATTTTGGTAACCAGTGCATCGACACAAGTTGCCAGAAAGTGCCCAGCGAATTTCATCTTCGGTTGGGTTGAGATTCTCTTCGAGAAGAGCCTTGGCTGCCATCATCATTCCTGGAGTACAGAAACCGCACTGCAGTGCATGCTCTTGCTTGAAGCCTTCTTGAAGTGGGTGAAGTTCGCTTGCAGATGCCAGGCCCTCAACTGTTTGCACATCGTGGCCATCAGCCTGCACTGCGAACATTGTGCAACTCTTGATTGGGCGACCATCGAAAAGTACTGTGCAAGCGCCACAGTTAGTTGTGTCGCAACCTGTGTGAGTACCTGTCAACTTAAATCCTTGGCGAAGCAAATGTGCGAGCAAGAGTCTTGGTTCGACATTTGCTGTGCGCGCTTCTCCATTAACATTTATCGTTACTCGGCGAACCGGAATATCACTAGCCGGAGGCGTATTTATCTCTTCATAAAGGCTCGACATATTTTTAGGCTACTTTCTGTGCAGAGTTGGCAACGAGGATTCTCTTAACAAATGTTTCAACAATATGGCGTTTGTATTCAGCTGAACCACGGTGGTCTGTACGAGGTTCTGCCAAAGCAGCTACAAGTTGCGCAGTTTTTGCAATTGTTGCTTCGGTCAACTTCTGACCAATTAGTGCTGATGCTGCTTCATTGGCATCGATGGTCTTTCCACCAACACCAGCAAGTGCAAATCCTGCATTTAGAACTGTGTCACCACTCATGTCCAGCGCCACTGCTACTGATGCAGTAGCGAAGTCACCGACACGACGTTCGAGCTTTAAGTAACCACCGCGAGCAACGCCTTTAGGAGCAGGAATTACCGCTTCGATGGCAATCTCGTTGTAGTTCAGGGAATTTGCATATGGACCAAGTACGAAATCTTTCATCGCAATGGTGCGCTTGCCTTTAGGGCCTTGCACAACGATTGAACCGTGGAGTGCGATCATTGTCGCGGCCCAATCACCTTGTGGGTCAGCATGACAAACAGATCCAACAAAGGTTCCACGTGCGCGAACGATTGGATCTGCAACTAGCGGAGCTGCAGCTGCAATAGTTGGTTGGCGCATTGAAATCTCAACAGACTTTTCCAAATGTTCGTGACGAACTAGCGCACCAATGTGGAGTGATCCATCGGCATCAAAGCGGATGTAATCAAGACCAGGAATATTGTTGATATCGACAATTTGATCTGGAAATGCAAAACGAAGTTTTAGCATTGGAACAAGGCTCTGTCCGCCTGCCAAAACCTTTGCTTCACCCTTGCCAGCATCGAGCAATTTAATTGCTTCCACAATTGTCTTCGGAGATTCATATTTAAATCTTGATGGATACATATTTAATTTCTCCTAATCGAGTTTCCGGTTACTTGCTCTTCTTGTCTTTTACTGCAACTGGCATTGAATCTGCATCTGGGTTTGGTCGCGGTTCTTGATGTGCTGGCCATGGGCCTTGCACTGGTTGACTTGCTACTTTCAAAAATTCTGTAATTTGTGGCCACGCCCAAATTGTTGGACTATCACCAGTCTTTGGTGAGTTCTCAATGAGTTCAAATAAACGAGGATTGCCACGTTCATTTCCGGTAGATTCAACGGCCATGGATTTCCCTCTTCCTTTATTGTGTGGAGAAACCTAACATCCGGGACTAGCACTCGCAAGAAGATTGCACTTAAAAACGAACAATTTTAAACTGTTATCTCTTTGTTATAGGTTCACAATTCGAACTACAGGGCGATCTACAAGCCGCCGGTCAGCCCAGCTAGATCTTCAGGGGTATCAATATCCTTGCCAGTTGCCAGTTGGTCCAGGGATATGTAAAAGACATCGTCTCGTCCTTTGAGAAAATTACGGGCTCCAAAATCTCCGGTAGCGCTCTCCATGATTTCTTTCCAATATTTACGTGCAAATTTGACTGGATGACCTGGCTTTCCATCAAAAGTTCCCATAACAACTTCTTGAGCAGAGCCAGCCACTGCACGAATCGCAGCTGAAGTCATTCCGGGGAGGTCCACCAGTGAAATTATTACCTGAGAATAGTCTGGATTTTTTAGTATCGCTTCGAGTGCGACTCGAAGAGAACTTCCCATTCCGGTCTGCCAATCTGGATTTATGATAATTTCTGCACCGGGAACATATCCTTGCCATGCTCCAAGAACAACATATACATCTCGAATGCCGGCATCGTGAAAAAGCCTCACTGCTCGATCGACTAATCGTTCGCCAGCTATTTCTATGGTTGCTTTTGGGCCACCCATGCGTGAACCAGATCCGGCCGCTAATATAATTCCAACCTGCATCGCTATACTTTACGTCATGCGCGAAATCATTCAAGAGGTTTTGCCATCTTTTAACTCCAACAAACCATTTGCTCTCGCAACAGTAACTCGCACCTGGAGTTCAGCTCCTCGACCAGTAGGTGCTGCCATGGCAGTTCTCGATTCAGGCGAAGTCATTGGCAGCGTTTCTGGTGGATGTGTTGAAGGTGCTATTCATGAAGCATCTCTGGAAGTCCTTCAGACAAAAATATCCCAATCTGTAACTTACGGCGTAAGTGATGACAACGCCTTTGCAGTCGGCCTAACTTGTGGCGGAACAATTGAGCTTTACATTCAATATATTGATCAAGCCACATTCCCTGAATTTGCCGAGGTGGCAGATAAAATTGAAGATAAGCAGGCGGTTGCGGTAGCAACTCTTGTCAACGCGAAAACCGGCATCGGGGCGCGCATAGTTCTCACTAAAAATGAAGCCACAGGAACTCTTGGAAATTCTCAGCTGGATCACGCCGCTATCGAAGGTGCCCGCGCACTTCTGATGCATGGAACAACTAAGACTCTAAAGCTGGGCCCAAATGGTGAAAATCGTATGGATGATGTCGCAGTATTCGTTGAATCATTTGCACCAGCGCCACGAATGATTATCTTCGGCGCTATCGACTTTGCGGCGGCGGTAGCTCGCATCGGAAAATTCATGGGTTACTACGTAATCGTTTGCGATGCTCGTGAGCTATTTGCAACAAAGCGCCGTTTTCCTGATGCTGACGAAGTAATTATTGATTGGCCGCATCGCTATCTTCCAAAAGTTGAAATCGATGAAAGTACCGTTATCTGCGTACTTACCCATGATCCAAAATTTGATGTGCCTGTTCTTGAAATTGCACTTCGTACCACCGCAGGTTATATCGGCGCAATGGGAAGCCGACGTACCCACGAAGATCGACTCTTAAGACTCAAAGAAGTTGGAATGACCGATGCAGAACTTGCCAGACTCAAATCCCCGATTGGGTTAGATCTAGGTGGAAGAACACCGGAAGAGACTGCAATTTCCATTGCCGCAGAAATTATTTCGAATCAAGTGGGTGGAACGAATCAACCACTAACTAAAGGCTCTGACCCAATTCATAAGACATCACTTGCAAGCGAAGACGAACCCGCACCTGTTATTAGCTAACTAATCTAACTAATCTAATTAAAAGGTATCCACCGTGCAGTTGCACCCGCTGGATTTACTCCAGGGCTAATTAGCGCAAATCCTTGAGCATGAGCTACTCCACGCAACATCGCTGAACCTAGGTAAGCAGTTGGTGTAAATACCTTTCCATTAATTCTTCCAGGCGCTAGCCGAGAAAATCCTTCGGGAGTAGTCAGCGATGAAATCAATTCAACTTCGGCTAATTTTTTTTCTGATGCACCGAGCAAGGATCCAATTAGTGGCTCGCCGAATGAATACAGCGCCGCGAGCGCAGATTGCGGATTTCCAGGAAGTGCGAGGAAGGCTATATCTCTAGACTTCCTTGAAAGACGAGCAAGCAGAACGTGATAGCCGGGACGAACCTTTGCGCAATCAATAACCATCGTGGCACTCAAATTCTTGAGTACAGGTTTTACATAATCTCGCGGACCATCAGCTGTTCCACCCGTTGTGATGATTAAATCAACGGAGTCGAGCACCTTTGCAATTTCGGCGTTAAGTACATCGAGATCATCCTTAATAAATTCTGCAGAAAAAATTGTGGC
>WLKK01000098.1 GCA_009701305.1 Actinomycetota bacterium
GCTGGTGAGAAGTGAACAATGCCAGCACCTGAGATTTTATCGATAACAGTTAGTGATACACCTGAAGATGCAGCACCAACAATTGCGCCTACACCAGCTGCGATATGTGAATCAGCAGTCTGTTGTGCGATGTCTGTACTTGTATCTCCGGAATCGCCACGAATGTGCTCGATTGGTTGTTCAAGAACGCCACCTGCTGCGTTAATTTCAGCAACAGCTAGGTCGATGCCTGCAAACTCAGGAGGCCCGAGAAATGCGAGGTTACCGGTCTCTGGAAGTAGTGAGCCGATCTTTAATGGTCCAGTCCCTTTTACTGCAGCAGCTTCCTCAGCTGGTGCAGCTTCTTCTTCAGAAGCGGACTTTGAGCAACCAGCAAAGACCAAGCTTGCAACTGCAAATGCAGCAACAACCTTAAGTTTCTTTGAAATTTGCATTATTTCCCTTTCGGATATTTTCAGATAGTCAGCTTTCTCGAAATAGACCCTCGAGATAAGCGTTTTGACGGTGTGAGTATGCCAGCAGTTGCCCGATTTCGACACCCCGAGAAGCAAAATATTAAATTAATAGACCGTTAACTCCCTGGCTGATAATGAGCCAAGACCCCTTCACTCACCGCGCTCATTGAGCTGCGCTGATCCATAGCCGCCTTCTGGATCCATTTAAATGCCTCTGGCTCGGAGATCCCCAAATTAGCCATTAATACCCCCTTGGCCCGATCTACCAACTTCCGGGCTTCCAATCTCTGCCCAAGATCGCCAACCTCGGCCTCTAGGGCCTGAATCTGGGCATATCTGCCAAGAGCCATCTCGATCGCTGGGGTCAGGTCACTAATTGAAAATGGCTTTACTAAATATGCCATCGCCCCGGCATCACGGGCCCGCTCAACTAACTCCCTTTGGCTAAAAGCGGTCAGCATCAACACGGCAGCCAATTTCTCACTGACGATTACTTCGGCCGCCGAAATGCCATCAATCTCCGGCATCTTCACATCTAATATCGCCAAATCTGGTTTCAAATGTCGGGCTAATGAGATCGCCTCACGACCATTTGCGGCTTCGCCAATCACGTTATAGCCAGCCTCGCGCAACATCTCAATCAGATCCATTCGAATAATCGCCTCATCTTCAGCGACGATAATTCTTGGAGCCACTTGCTGCGCATTCGGTGAATTAACCACTTGCTAAGGGTACTCACTCAACCCCGATAAGATTTGAACTTGCACTACCGGCCTCGGTACTCCAACGGTAGAGAGGGCAGTCTCAAACACTGCATAGTGTCGGTTCAAATCCGACTCGAGGCACGCAACCGCAGATTTATCTATTTACCCTTGAGATCTGGGGTACTTTTAATTTATGAGCAAAGAGCTAACTATGGCCCGACTTCGCAAAGTAAATATCTTGGCTGGGATTTTGCACTTAACGCAAATGGCCGCAGTCTTAGCGTTAAGCAGTGATTTTGCATTGCCAGTAACGGCAACCTACATGTCCGGTCCGCCAGGTTCTTCATTTGCTCCTGCGGTAATCCTTTTTAGCACCCCAGTCGGCTTAACTGTTGCGATCTTCTTGGGACTTTCCGCGCTCTTTCATTTTATTGTGGCTAGTCCGCAATTTTTTGGTCGCTATAGCGCTGGCTTATCAGCTCAGCGAAATTATTTCAGATGGGTTGAATACTCAATCAGCTCTTCAGTAATGATCGTGTTGATCGCTCAAGTAACTGGCATCGCAGATATAACAGCACTCATATCAATCTTCGGAGTTAATGCTTCGATGATTTTGTTTGGTTGGTTACAAGAAAAATATGAGACACCAGGAAATGGTGGATGGCTACCATTTATTTTCGGATGCATCACTGGAATTGTTCCTTGGATCGCACTTGCTTTTTATGTACTTTCAATTGGCGGCGTCAGTGACACCACAGCCCCAGCCTTTGTTTATGGAATTGTCTTCACCATTTTTATTTTCTTCAACTCTTTTGCATTAGTGCAATGGGTGCAATACAAAAAAGTGGGCAAGTGGAGCGATTACTTGCGTGGAGAACGCACCTACATAACGCTCTCATTAGTTGCGAAATCAGCTCTTGCTTGGCAGATTTTTGCAAATACCTTAATTCCATTGCCTTAAACTCAAAGATTTTTACCAGGATCTGATTATTCGAGTGGCCGCGCCAATTGTTCCGGCCCAATCTCCAAGCGATCCGAATTTAATTTCGCTCCTTAACTTTGTGTAAGTGCACGCCTCATCCGCAATAGCTTGTAATTTAATAAGGAGCGTATCGGTGCGGCTCAAAGCGCCACCGGTAATAATGATTTTTTCTGGCCCATATGTATAAATTAAATTTACGACTCCCAAGCCCAATGCCTGTTGTGCTTCCTGCATTATCTGAACTGCATCCTTATTCCCGGTCTCGGCAAGGCGAACAAGATCCTTCGCATTTTGTCCAGCACTTAGTACTCCGCGCTCAACTCCAATATTTTTCAATGCTGTGCCTGAGACTAAAGCTTCTAAGCATCCATTTCTGCCACAGTAACAAAGCGGACCTGTTGCATCAACGTGCACGTGCCCTGCTTCGGGATGTGCACCATTAGCACCTCTATAGACAACTCCATTATTGATGACACCAACACCTACGCCAGTTCCTAAAATCAAGCATGCGACTATATCTGCGCCCTCGCCAGCGCCAAAGATTGCTTCACCGATGCAAGCCGCATTTGCATCATTTTCAACGGCGACTTTGAGATTAAATCTGTCTTCTAAAGTTTTTTTAATATTGCCTTGAAAAAATGCAGGTAGGGTAAATGGATTATCAATAATTCCGGTTTTCACATTAATTGGCCCGGTAACTCCAAAACCAATACCAAGTGGTGGATGCTCTTGATTAGTTGAAATGATCTCATCGACAATTGAAATTATCTGAGCGAAGTTTGGTGAATCCGCATAGCTCTTATCTATTTCAACAAAAATTGGCTGTGAAACTTTGCCCAAGACGTCTACCTTTGCGACACGAATATTCGTACCACCAAGGTCAATACCTACAGCCCAGTCGAGCAATTAATCCTCATAACCTTATAGTTGTATTTAACAAACAAATTCAGCGTAATTGTTGGATTTACCTAAGTCTAGTATTAGACCAAAAGTGCGGCTGTTATCATCGGCACATGTCCAGATTCCAACTCATTGAGAACGCCCCGTACTTTGCTGATATTCAGGCACAGCCGGAAGCAGTTCAGAAATTAGTATCAGCTGGCGTTCCTTCGGCAACAAGATCTTTGCTCGATGAGATGGCTAACTTTGATCGCATAATTTTGACCGGAATGGGTTCCTCCTTAAATGCGCTTTATCCCAGCTATCTACGTTTAGTTTCAGCTGGATTTCCAGTGTGGCATGAGGACACCGCCGAACTGCTGATAAATATCAAGGGGCGTATAAAAGGGAAAACACTTTTCTGGATCGCATCTCAATCAGGTGAATCTGCTGAAGTAGTTCAATTGCTAAATGAATTGGCCAATGTCAAAGGTGATGTCACGATTCTCGGTTTCACTAATTATGCGGAGAGCTCACTTGGCTCTAGGTCTAATGTTCTTTTCAATATCCAATGTGGCCCCGAAAATACGGTAAGTGCGAAGAGTTATGTAAACACACTTCTTGCTGCAGGAATGGCAACCTCTGTTGCTTTGTCTGAAGAAATAGATCCAGAGATATTCCAACTGCCAAAGATTTTAAAAACATATTTAGAAAATTGGGAAAAGTGTTATGAAGCTCTAGATTCCGCTATTGCACAAAAAAGAATTTTTATAATTGGACGCGGCGAATCGATGGCTGCTGCCCATACCGGTTCACTGATTATCAAGGAAGCAGCACGCGAAGCTTTGGAAAGTCTTACAACAGCACAGTTCAGACACGGTCCGCTAGAA
>WLKK01000099.1 GCA_009701305.1 Actinomycetota bacterium
AAAAGCATTCCCGGGCACAGTCAAACCAAAGAGTGCGATCTCTAAAGATTTACTCTCCCATATTCGTTACCCAGAAGATATTTTCCGAGTTCAACGCGACATCTTGAGTTCTTACCATGTCAAAAATGCAACTGCGTTTTATGGCGGACAGGATTTCTGGAGAGTTCCTCGCGATCCATCAACATTTGGAAATAACGCGAGTGCACAACCGCCTTATTACCTAACATTGAAGATGCCGGGCGAAAAGAAGGCCGCCTTTTCATTAACCACACCATTTGTTCCTCGTGGTGGTCGTGAAAACTTGGCAGCATTTGCAACAGTGAATTCTGATCCAGGGCCTGACTACGGAAAAATTAAAGTATTGCAATTGCAACGCAGTACAAATATCGCGGGACCTTCACAAGTTTCTTCAAACTTTGAAGCCAAGCCTGAAGTTGCCACATCACTTTCACTTTTGCGCCAAGGTGGCTCAAATGTTGAATTAGGAAACTTGCTAACTCTTCCTGTTGGTGGGGGATTGCTCTATGTGCAACCTGTTTATGTTCGCGCTACTGCAAATACCGCGGCGTACCCATTGCTGCAAAAAGTTTTGGTCTCCTTTGGTGATCAAATTGGTTATGCAGACACCGTGAAGGGTGCGCTTGATCAGGTCTTTGGCGGAAACGCCGGCCAAGGCAGCGGAGTTACCACTGGGGCTACCAATGGAACCAAGAGTGACCCTGCGGTCACAGCTACCGTTGCAGAAGCGTTGGCACGGGCTAAACAAGCCCTTTCAGATGGTCAGGCTGCTCTTACTAAGGGTGATTTCACCGCTTACGGCAAGGCGCAAGATGCCCTTAAACAGGCCATCAGCGATGCGGTCAGAGCAGAAAGCAACGCCGCCAAGAAGTAATCTGCTGTGGATTAAGTGGGGGCAATTTGCTGGAGTGGATAGCGCGCACCTAACATGGGTACATATTCACGGCGTGAGCGAGTAATCGCAGGTGGATACCGACGCGGGGTGGAGCAGCTCGGTAGCTCGCTGGGCTCATAACCCAGAGGTCGTAGGTTCAAATCCTGCCCCCGCTACCAATTCAGAAATCGGCTTACTTGAATTTTCGCAAGCGCAATGAATTAGTAACTACAAAAATACTTGAAAGCGCCATCGCTGCCCCGGCATACATTGGCGATAGCAACCCGGCTGCTGCAATCGGAATTCCAATTGCGTTATAAGCGAATGCCCAAACAAGATTACCTTTAATAATTCGCAAAGTTTTGCGGGAAAGTTTTAGTGCTGTAATCGCAGAAGTTAAATCTGAACGAACTAAAGTTATATCTGCAACAGCGATAGCAGTATCGGTGCCAGTTCCCATCGCCATGCTTAAATCTGCACTGGCTAGTGCCGCAGCATCATTTACTCCGTCACCGATCATTAAAACATGATGACCTTGGTCTTGTAACTCTTTAATTGCCGCGACTTTTTGATCTGGAAGCACGGCAGCCCTGACATTCTCGGTTGCGATACCTGCTTCGTTTGCAATGGTGCGTGCAGCTTGCAAGGAATCTCCACTTATCAACCATGGAGTAATTCCGAATTTTCTGAACTTTGCAATTGCAGGAGCTGAATCAACTTTTATTGAATCACCAATTGTGAATATTGCACGAGTCTGACCATCCCATGCTAAGAGGATTGGGCTTTTTCCGGCGACCGTTACTGAAGTTAAAACTTCGGAGATCGCTTTTGTAAAAGGCGCCGTTCCATAAGAAATTGCAGATGGTGATCCAACAAGTGCGGTGTATTTAATTCCTTCAATCTCTACTCGACCAGCGATACCTCGTCCTGGGGTTGCCAAGAAATCACTTACCGAAACAAGAGCAGATTTATTTGCTCCATTACTTAATGCGTACTTAACCAGAGATTGTCCAATTACATGCTCACTGTGATTTTCAAGAGCGGCAATAATTGTTAGCGCTAAATTCTTATCACAATCAAAGTATTCAGCCGCCAAAATATCTATCTCACCAGTTGTGACAGTGCCAGTTTTATCTAGAACGACAAGATCAATTTCACGAGTATCTTCAAGAACCGCTGGCGATGAAATAATTATTCCAAGTTGGGCTCCGCGACCTGAGGCAACTAGAAATGCAATTGGCGTCGCCAACCCCAATGCACATGGGCAAGCAATTACTAACAGGGTGATTGCTGGACCAATCGCCTCGGAAAGGGATGAGCCCGAGAAATACCAACTTAAAAAAGTGATTAAAGAAAGCGCGATTATTACCGGTACAAAAATTGCGCTAATTCGATCTGCCATACGGGCCAAGGGTGCTTTTTCCCCTTGAGCTTGGATTACTGCTCTGGTGATTCGGGCAAGTTGAGTCTCTGCACCAACTTGTTCGGCACGAATTACTAATCGCCCATCCTGATTTAAGGTCGCCCCAATTACTTTGTTTCCCGGACCAACACCTTGTGGAAGTGATTCACCAGTTACCAGAGAAGTATCAACAGAACTTGACCCCTCAACGATCACTCCATCAGTTGCAATTGCTTGCCCGGGGCGAGCAATAAATAAATCTCCAATTTGCAAATGTGAAATTGGCGCAAGTACCTCTTCACCGTTACGAAGTATGGAAACTTCTTGAGTTCCAAGATCTAACAATGTGCGAATTGCATCTCCCGCACGTTGCTTCGCCCGAGCCTCGAGAAATCTTCCAATCAAAATAAAGAGCATTACGCCGGCGGCAACCTCTACATATATTTCACCGTTGCCAGTCGCGTTAACATAAACCGACCAAGAAAAAGCAACAAGAGTTCCTAGCGAGATCAATGTATCCATTTGAGGGTGTCTTAAATTTCTAAGCCCAACTCGATGAATTGGCCAACCAGCAATAAAAACAACGGGAATGCTAAGTGCGATAGCTAGCCAACCCCATGGTGCATAAGTTGGATGCAAAATATTTAAGCTGTCGAGTACTAAATTAATATTTTCATCAATACTTTGGTGCAGTGCCGAAACCATCGCAATCACAATTGTTGGAATTGCAAAAAAGATTGCTAAGGTCAACCGCCAACCCATATTGGGAGCCGCCAGTAAATCATTTCTGGTAAGTGAGAGAATTGAAGCGCGGTATCCGCTACTTTCAATTGCAGTAATTAAATGACCTGCATCAACATTTTCAGGAATAGTTGCATGTGCGCTCTCTGTCACAAAATTAATATTTGCACTAACACCCGGAATTGAATTCAACGCTCGTTCGAGAGTGGCAACACAAGAAGAGCAGGTCATTCCTTCGATCTTTAAATCAACAGTACGAACATCCATGCCTAGAGGTTATCGCTTTGCAAAAATTCCCAAAACTTCTTCGTGCAGTAAGCCGTTAGTAGTTACAGCATTTGCCCCATTTGGTCCATCGACACCCATAAAATCGGAGAATCGACCGCCAGCCTCTTTAACAATCAAGGAGAGTGGCGCCATATCCCAAAGCGCCAACGAAGGTTCAGCAGCAATATCGATTGCCCCTTCGGCAACTAATAGATGTGACCAAAAATCGCCATACCCACGTACGCGCCAAAGTTGGTCAGCTAGGGTCAGTAAACCTTTTTGCTTATCTCCCCAACCATCATTTCTTCCTAATACATTTGGAGTTGCAAATGTTGAAATCGAAAGTGAAGCATCCGCTAATTTTGAAATCCCAGAGACATTAAGTTTGCGCACAGATTGCATTTGTGCAGAGCCACCACCGAGTTGTGCAGA